>JAPPHW010000436.1 GCA_028820945.1 Defluviicoccus sp. | reverse complement strand
TCGGGGTTCAGGGCTACGCCGGAACCGGCAAGACGCGGATGCTCGACCGCGCCCGTACGCTCGCGGAGAAGAAGGGCTGGCGCATGGTCGGTCTCGCCCCCTCGGCGTCGGCGGTACAGACCCTGGCGGCGGAGTCGGGAATCGAGAGCGAGACCTTGCAGCGCTTTCTCGCGAGGAACGCGGGCGTGGCCGAGGGGCGTCTCACGAGGAAGGGCGCCAGGGAAATGCGCTCCGGGTTCGCCAGGACGGTGCTGGTGATCGACGAGGGGTCGCTCGCTTCCACGGTCCAGGCGAGAGACTTGCTCCGGATCGCGAGCGAGCTTCGCATTCCCAAGCTGGTGCTGGTCGGCGACGCGAAGCAGCTGGAAGCGGTGGATGCCGGAAAGCCCTTCGCGCAATTGCAGCAGGCGGGGATGAAGACGGCCGTCATGGACGAGATCCTGCGCCAGCGCGACCCGGAGCTGAAGGCCGCCGTCGAGGCGAGCCTCGCCGGAGACATCGGCAAGGCGTTCGAGAAGCTCGGATCGAATGTCGCCGAGGTAAAGCCCGACAACGTCGCCGGGGCGGTCGCCGCGCGCTGGCTCGCGCTGTCTGCGGAGGAGCGCGCGCGGACCGGGGTGATCGCGCCGAGCCACGCGCTTCGCGAGGGGATCAACGCGCATATCCGCGAGCGGCTCGCCCGCGAGGGCCGCATCGCCGGGCCGGCGATGGAGACCGAGCGGCTGGTCTCGAAGGGCTACACCAACGCGGAGAAGGCGGTCGCTTCCAACTACGCTCCCGGCGACGTGGTGGCCTTCCATCGCCCCTACAAGCGCCTTGGTGTCGAGAAGGGCGATGAGCGCCGCGTCGCGGGTGTCGATTACCGCAAACGGATCGTCCATCTCGAAGGCCCGGACGGCAGGACCGTCGCCTGGAAGCCGTCGCAAGTCGGCGCGCGCAGGGGCGGGACCGAGGTCTATCGCAGCGAAACGATCGAGCTTCGCGCCGGCGACCGCATCCGCTGGACGCGCAACGACGCCGGGCTGAAGCTCGTGAACAGCGGTTCCGCTCAGGTCACTGGCGTTCGCGACGGTCGGGTCTCGTTTCGTCTCGAGGACGGCCGGACGATCGAGCTCGGCGGTTCCGATCCCCAGCTTCGTCATCTCGACCACGCCTGGGCCTCGACCGTGCACGCGTTCCAGGGGCGGACCGTCGACAACGTGATTGCCGCGATGGAGGCGAATCATCCGAACCTCACCACGGCCAAGGCCTTCTACGTCGAGATTTCCCGCGCCCGCGACCGGGCGGAGCTGGTCACCGACGATGCGGCGGCGCTGAAGGAACGCCTCGAAGCGGTCACCGGCGAGCGCATCTCGGCCCTGGAGGGGATCGGCGAGAGCGTCCGGCGCGAGCACGGCAAGGACGCGGGGAAGGCCCTCGACAAGGAAGGGTCGGGGGCAAGATCCACCGCTCCGTCATCCCCCGACCGGGAAATCGGCAGGGAGTCGCCCGAACGGAAGGCGCCTGAGCCCGAACCGCCGGCTCGGGGCAAGGGGATCGAGATGGACATGGGCATGTAGGAGAAGGCCGCGCCGGCATGGGCTTCGCCGTGCCACGCAGGCTGCAGCGGAGCTCGGAATGTCGCGCGGGACGGAGCCGGGGTTCGCCTGACACCGCTACGAAGGAGACATGCGATGGGTCGGAAGCGACCGGACGATTCAAAGAGCAGGGGCAAGAAAGCGAAGCGGTCGCCGCACACGATCCGGTTTCTCGAACCGGAATGGGAAGACGTCGAGGCGTTCGCGGAGGCGCGCGGGCTCGCGCCGGCCGAGTTCGTCCGTTTCGCCACGCTCAACGCGATCGCCGACGGGGGCGCCTCGGTGGCCGGGCTGGCTCCGCTCATTCAGACGACGTTCCGCGCCACCCACATTCTGGCGTCGAGACTGCGCGACGAAATGCTCGAGGCGGGCGAGCAGGAAGTGCTCGACGAGATGATCGCCGCGGCCCGCGGGTTGCTGGCGGACTTGATCGAATCCAAATTGGATTGACGGCCCACGGGGCGAACCATCCGGCGCTTGGGCTGGAGCCGGTCAGGTGGGACGAACTTCGACTCTGTAGGAGAACTGACCGTCTTTCCGGTAAACCGTTTGGGTGGAGACCCACCCGCCGGAGGCAAACGAACGGGCCTTGGCGCAAAAGGCCGTTCTTTGAGGCACCCTGTGCCACCTGTCGCGTCGCACGCGAAATCGATATTCCACAGCTTGCTCCGTCACGGGCGCGGAGAGCATGTAAGTTTCGCATGAACGGATGTCAAACTGCGGCACCATCCGATTTGCTACTGTAATCGTGTCGCTCGGATCGCCGGTGAGTCTCTGGTCCTGCTACCTTTCTGGAAGAGATCGGCAGGATGTTCGTTGTCCTGCACCGGGCCGCCGTAGGGAGAGTGGGTTTCCACCATCAGCCCGTCGAGGGTCGGAGAGCGGCGTGAACCAAGCCCCCCTCCCGGCGCCGTAGAAGGAGTTGCCCATGTGCGTTCTCGCTCCAACTGTAACCGAGCTGGTCGCGTCGGCGTTGCAGGCACAAAGCCTCGAGGAACGCCTGCCGTGCTTGGAGGCCCTGTCCGTACACGATGCCGCAATGTTCAAGCAGGGTGACCGCGTCGACGCCAGCAACGCGATCAAGAGGAACCACAGACCGCCGCATCCGCTACAGCTAGCACCCCGGCACCAGTGACGGATCGGGAAGATGATCGAGCTGATCAGGGGCGTCTGGGACGAATTCCTGCACAACCGCGAACTCCGAGAGCTGCAGAAAAAGAAGGCGAGCGATCTCGCGCCGCTTGGAAAGCAGCTCGATGAAGCAGAAGATCCAAAAGAAGAAGCGTTCTACGCACAAGACTACTTTGCGGTGGAGGAACGGTTCGATGATCGGATATGCGCCTTGCAGGCGAAGTTTCTGCGAGCAAAGGCAGAGAGGTACCTCCTTCCAACTCCGTCGTTCGATCAGAATAGCGGCAATTGGAGAGAACTCCATGACGGAAGGTGGACGCTTTCGCTATCCGCATTGGCGAATTTGCGAGAATCGATCAGCGAATACGAGAGAAGGAGGCGTGAGCGCATCCAAAGCTGGTTTCTGGTCGTGAGCGGGCTCATCGGGGCGGCAACCGGGGCGATGGGCGCACTGATCGGATTGATCGCCATTTCAGATTGACGCGGTGATCGCAGCCCCAGTCGTTCGCTGGACGAATGCGACCGGTTGGATTAGCAGAAACGATTCTGCGATCGATCAAGAGGATCGTCTTCGCGCCGGAGCAAAATACCGTCGTGCCAGTCGCATCGTGATGGTCGACCATAAGAACCGGGCTCGCCAACCATACGCTTTCCGCAGTCTTCGGCTTGGTGTCTCCGTTCCTGGTGAGCTGCAATTATTCGAGAAGAAACAGCGCCATCGCGAACTAGGTGCCGTCGCCAGCCGGGCGGCAGTTTCATCGTCTCGATCTCGGCGGTCTTAGCGTTCGACCGGCCGAACTCCGCGACACAATTGCGCAGGAGTTCCACCCTGCGTGGGGCTCGCTCGGCACTGGGAAGGACGACCATGCGCTGATCGCCCGTTTGCTCGTAGTCGGCCCACCAGGTCCGATCGAGAAGCGAATCCCGGATTTCCTGATTACGCGGTTGCTCTTGTCACTCGTTGCCGAACATATCCGCGAGCTTCGCCTCGACCGGGTTGCCGAGCAGTTTCTTCTCTCCGCCTTCCTCCAGGTTGAACTTGAGCGCCCTCTCCTCGCCGGGTTCGACGCGGGCCCGATAGAGCGGTGCGAGCGCCCGCCGAACGCCCGGCCTGGTCATCGAGGCCTGCGTTTGCAGTTCGGAGAGAATGGCCTTCCGTTCTTCGGGGTCGAGGGGACGCTGATTGCCTCCGGCGAACGCAAGGTTGTTCAGTTTTTCGAGCATGCGCCGCTGCTGCGAGAGCCAGGACCCCTTCGGACAGAGGCGCGCGGCGGGGACGAACCGGCACTTGCCGAGCGTGTTCAGTCGCCAGAAGACGGGCCGCTGGACGAAGATCGCGTCCCGGACGGAAGAGCGGAATGGCTCCGGAACGAGCGGCATCCACACCGTTTCGAACTCATCCTCGACGATATCCCGCGTGGCATGCTCGGCCCGCTTGCGCTCATGCGGTCCCCGCGCGGCGAGCCAGGCACCGAGCGTCTTGCCCTCGCGCCTCAATGCCTGAACGGTTTGCTCTCGCGCGGACGTCGCTTTCTTGTCGTCCGCATCCTCCGCTGCGTCATCGGCGGTGTCGGAAACCTCGTCGATATCGCGGCCCCTGAAGTGGCAGCGCTGCGCAAGATGATAGATGGCGCGGCCGATTTCGTGCGGCGACAGCTTCTCTCCTTCGAACGCGCGCCTCCGGAGATCGTAGGGATCGCGCTTCATGACCCGATCCCAGTCGGACGAATTGCGCGATGGCAGCAATCCGGCGGCATGCAATTGCTCGCCGAGCAGGCGCCGGCGCTCTCGCCGGCGGCGCAGTTGACGGCGGCGAAGGCGCGCCTGCCGCCGTCCCTGGGTCAACGGCTTGCTCTTCGGATCGCGGGCTTCGGGGAAGATTCGCGCGCCAAGACGGTGGATTGTTCCCGTGGCGAGCTCGGAATCGTGGTCGATCACGGCGAACCCGACCGAGATTGTGCCGATGTCGAGATCGAACACATGCGGCATGCGGGCCGTTCCCCAATGCTTTCTTCGCGCCGCAGACCATCATTTGCCGCACCAAATCGATCCTTCGTGCGGGCTCGGTCTCTTAGGATCATCCACTGGCATCTCAAGCCTCCGCCCTAGGGCGGCGGCTTTTCGCTTCTTCATGCGCTGAATCTTCGGCGCGATGCCGGCGTTAGCAGTTCGTCCGGCGATGAGGCGGAGAGGTTGGGACGGCCCCGGAGCCTTCGGGAACAGGCGAAAGCTGTCTTCGTCCAAGGCAATTCGGTGCTGCCGGGCGGCCGGAGGGAGCATCAAATCGTGGCCCACGGCGATGATCACCGCGCGGCGACCGGGAACGATTCAGGCGCATCTCCGGGCAACCCGATTGGTATCCCGTAGGAAATCCCATGGTTCCCCGGAGAACCGCATCGAGAATTCGCCAACGGCTTCAACGCGATAATAGAGGTTCCCCGGAGCATCTACTCGTTCCGGCATATGTCTGGCGCCGCCTGTCACCCATAGGCCCCGAAAATGTACGGTTAGCGCCCGCATGCGCCATTTTGCAGCCTGCTGCGTTCCGGTGTGACGAGACAGCCGCTCCGCGGTCCAAAAGGCCAAAATCGTGCAGCGATTTTCATGGGGGGATCATCGCCGGCGAGAGCGGCGGATCGGAGCCGTCACGGCGATTGAGTGGCCGCCGGTGCGGACACTGCCATGCGATGCAGTGTCGAGCACAGTGACGGCGGGCTCGTCGGAAGAGCCGTCACGAAGGTCGGCGGCAGTGCCGGCAGCGAGCGCGGCGCGAAGCGCGCGCGAGGACGGCGTTGCGGCTGCAACACCGTCGTCGGAAATCGAAACGGACCGCGCCGCCGCCGGAGCGACGACGCGGTCCGCGATGCGCTGCGGTTCAGGCCGCGCGACAGACGGGGATGCCAAGCTGTCGGGCCTTGTCGACCAGGTTCTCGGTGATGCCGGAGCCGGGGAAGGCGATCACGCCTTTCGGCAGGAGGTTGAGCAGCTCGTCGTTGCGGCGGAACGGGGCGGCGCGTCCGTGGCGGTCCCAGTCCGGCTTGCAGACGACCTGGTCGATGCCATTGCGCTCGGCCCAGCGCGCCGCGACCTTCTCGACGCCGGGGCCGCCGCCGTGGACGAGCACCATGTCGCCGTGCTTGGCGCGGGTCTTGTCGAGCATGCGGATCACCGCAGCCGGGTCGGCGATGTCCTTGCCGCCGGCGATGGCGACCAGGGTGCCCTGCGGCAGGTGCGCCATGGTCTTGCGGTCCTTGCGGGCGCGGACGAAGTCGCGGGCGTCGATCGCCGCCGAGGTCAGCTTGCCGGTCTGGCTGGCGTGGCTGCCGTGGCGGGGCCGCCAGGTGTCGCCGGTCTCGCCGCGGTACTGCTCCGCCGCCGCGTCGCGCATGGTCTCGAACGCGTCGCGGCGATCGCCGAGGTTCCGGGCGCGGTCGGTGACCAGCTCCAGCTCGCGCGACTTGATCTCGGTGCCGTCCTGGGCCTTCTGCAGGTCGCGCAGCTCGGGGCTGAGCCGGTCGACGGCGCGGTCGAGGCGGCGCACCTGGGCGTCGAGGCAGTTGACGAACCCCCACAGCAGGCTCTCGCGCTCGTCGGCGATCTGGAACCCGTCGGGCGCGACGCCCTCGGCCAGGATGCGGAGCGCTTCGCTCACCGCGTCGGTGGCGTCGTCGCGGTCCCAGACCTCGCGGCTGTCGAACTCGTCGCGCTCGGGGGTTGCGCCGAACAAGGCGGCGTTGTCACAGACGGTCGCGGTGACGGACTGCGCGGCGGTCTCGATGGTGTCGATGTTCATGACGATCTCCTCATGATCGGGTTGCAGCGATCGGAGCGTTGCGCCCCGAAGTGATGTCCTGTTGGGTCACGCGCGCGCAGGGCGAGCACCTGGCCTTAGAAGCTCTTGGGCGGGGTTGGTGCGGAAAGTCGCCGATCTTGGTGCGGAAGATCGCTCCGCGATCTTCACGGTCGGCAACTTTCACGGCCCGCCCTAGAGCTTCTTGGGTCAGGCCGTAGGGAGCGCAGCGACCGGAGGACCCGCAGGGTTGCTGGCCCGAGCACGCGTGGCACAATTGGACAGCACGTAGCAGGCGTATTCTCTCCACCCGCACGGACCCCATCGGCGGTTCGGCCTGGCATGGAATTCGAGAGTGGGCACGGCGGCGCGTCACGCATCGGACCGCTCCGCCAGCACCCGCGCCGCCCAGGCGGCCGCCCGTTCGAGCACCTCGCCGTGGCACGGATGTCCGTCGCCCGAGCACCAACACGCCAACCAGCACCCGTCCAGCTCGGCAAGCTCTTCCAGCGTCACCTCGCCCGCCCGGATGCGCTGCCAGAGATGGACGCGGTAGCGGGCGACGGCCTCGTCATACGAGAGTCCGTCCGCGACGCGAAACGGATTGCCCCACCGCGTGCGGCGGTCGATCAGCACGGTGTTGTTGACGACCTGGGCATATTCGAACTGCTCGCGCAGCTTCGGCTCGCGCCTGAGATTGATGACGGCGCTCATGGACTCCCTCCCTCTCTTCGAACGGCTTGCCCGTTCTCCGCTTTCCTCCTCCTCCAGCCGACGGCACGATGTCCGCGGCGGCGTCCGCGCGCCGCGCCCGGCGAGAAGGGGACTCCGGGCACACGGCAAAAAAAGGACGACCGCCGAAGCGGCCGCCCGAGTTGGGAGGGAGAGGAGAGGCCGGCCTAGAAGGGAATCTCGATGCCGGAATCGTCGACCTGCGCCGGAGCACCGCCGGCCGGCATGCCCCCGCCGTTCGCAGGGGCGGCCGCGGCCTGGGCGCCGTTGCCGTTGGCGCGGTTCGGCTTGTCGTAGAATTGCAGCCG
>JAPPHW010000205.1 GCA_028820945.1 Defluviicoccus sp. | reverse complement strand
GTCTACAAGGGCCGCTGCGAATCCAGACCACCTTCAACCGCCGGATTTAGGATAAACTACCCGATCGGCACACTGGACTCACCGCCGACGATCGGTCCCGGGAGGAAACTTGTGGCAGCGACAGAATACGAAGACCGGCAAAACCTCGAGATGCACCATTGGCCCGAATTGCGGGAGAAGGTGAACGATCTCTTGAGGCTCGTCTTTCCGAGCCGCGGTATCGATGGGGGGCTCAAACAGCTGATATTCACCGCCGCGAGCCTGGCAAGCGGATGCCTGCATTGTCAGTCCCATGGCTCCTACCACCTCCACAAGCTCGGAGTCGCGGATGAGAAAATCCAGGCGCTCTGGAGCTATCGGACCTCGCCCGAGTTTTCGGATGCCGAGCGGGCGGCGCTCGATCTGGCCTTCGCGGCGGGCGTCTCGCCGAACGTCGTCGAACCGGAGAATTACGCCGAACTGCGGAAGCACTATTCGAACGACCAGATCATCGAGATATTGGCGGTGATCGCGGTCGGCGGCTTCCTGAACCGCTGGAACGACACCATCGCGACGGTCACCGACCAGGAATCGATCGACTTCGCCGAGCGCGTGCTGCGCCCGGTTGGCTGGAACTCCGGAAAACACACCGGGGCGGCGGAAGAACAACGAAAGGGGCACCCGATCACGCTCGGCTATATCGAGAAGTAGCGCGCGGGAGGCGCTCCGCTCACCCCGGCCCTCTCCCCGCTGGAGAGATGGAGAGTCGCTCGGCGGCTTCTCGATAGCTTCTCCCCTCCCGCTTGCGGGAGGGGCCGGGAGAGGGTGGCGACCTACCGCTCGTCGGGATAGTGCCTGAACGTGTTCGCCGACGACCGGTAGTCGTTTATCCCGAATTCCGCCCGGATTTCCCTGGAATTCCGCAGCATCTTCAGCTCGGAGGGAATGCCGGTGCCGTTGGCGATGCGATCGTTCTTGGTGAAGGTCGCGGCGATGGCCGCCGCGGCCGGCACCGCCGCCGGCCCCAGCGAATCGGCGAGATTCCGCCGCGCCCGGTCCAGCGCGACCCGGTCGGGACCGATGACGGCATCGGCGAAGGCCAGGATTTCCCCGCCGCCGGGGACCCCGCTGTCCCGATCCGGGTCGAACAGCGCCGCCAAATCGACGTCGAGGCCGGTATTGCGTCCACTCTCACGGAGGAACCAGGCGTGGCCCGCCGTTCAGTAAAAGCACTCGTTGAGGGCGGACACCCGGCCCGCGATCAGCTCGACCTGGGCGCGGGTGAACCCCTCATGGTGTTGATAATCCGTGACGAACACATTCTTCATCGGCAGGTATTGCACTTCTTCCAGCTGGAGATGCCGCCGCATCTCGTCCGGCACCAGGCTGAGGGAGCGGATGATGTAGGGCCGATAGTCCGGGCCGTAAATCTCCGCGGCCTCCTCGCCGCCCTCGGGGAGGTTCGGAACGGTCGGCACCCAGGCCATTTCCTTCCTGGCGACCCGGGGGCGGACCCGCGACGGCCGGCCCTCGCGCGCGGCGGGCAGAGGACGCAGCGGAACTCCGATGCCGCGGGCGAATACGTCCATGTCGGTCAGGCGCGACACGATGCCGACGACCTCGACATATTCCTCGTCGCTCAGACCGCCGTTCCTGGCCTCTTCGTAAGAGTCCTCGATGAAGTCCTTGGGCGCGACGGCCAATTTCCGGACCGTTGCGCATACCGACTCCGGCAGTTCGACATTACTCAGCGGGCCGGTGTCTTCCGGTTCTTCCTGCGTACCCGCGTCGTAACACGCCTGACGAACCTCTCTTGCGATCGCCAGCCGCTGGGCGCCGGTGCCCCAGGTGCCGGGGTCGGCCAGCCGATCCAGCTGTTCGGCGTGAACCGCGTCGAGATCCTCCCGTACCTTGTATCGAGAATCCTCGTAGAGGGTCATTTTCATGGTTCTCCAGTGCAACCGCTCGATAATCGGGCAGTATTCGCCTCGCCCGCCTTCGAGCTCGGCAACTCGATGGCGGATGCGCAAGCGTGGCACGGGCCGGGCGTCGCGTCCAACGCAACGGAGTTCCGGGGCGCCGCCGCATCGCCGCGAGATCATCGGCGCCGGGCCGCGCGGAGGGCCTGCGGCAGGATCGCGGCGGCGCACAGCGCGAGACCTATCAGGGGATAGTAGAGCCCCGGCCCGATCAGAAGCAGGCCGCCCGCGAAGATCGCCACCCGCTGCGCCGGGTTGAGGGCGGAGAGGGCGAAGCCGCGGATCGCGGCCGACAGCGCGGTCGCGCCCATGACGGCGGTGACGATCGCCAGCAGGATGCTCTCGACGCTGCCCCGCATCAGGAGCCCGTGGTTCAGGACGAATGCGAAGGGGATCAGGAATGCCGCGATGCCCAGCCGCACGGCCTCCCAGCCGGTCAACCAGACGCGGCTTCCGGCGATCCCGGAAGTGACGAATACCGCGATACAGGTTGGCGGCGTGAAGAATGAGGCGAGCCCCCAGTAGATGACGTAGAGATGAGCGGCGATGTCCGGCACGCCGAGGCGGACCAGGGCCGGCGCCATCAGCGTCGCGAGCGTGATATAGGCCGGCGTCGCGTCGAGCCCCATCCCGACGATCAGGCTGACGATGCCCACGAAGAGAAGCGTCAGGATCAGATCGCCGCCGGCGAGATCGACGATGAAGCGCGAGAACTTGATACCGACGCCGGAGAGCTCCAGGGCGCCGATCATGATGCCCACCGCCGAGGTTATCGCGGCGATGGTGATCCACCGGGTCACGCCGTCCTCGAACGATCTCATGATCCGCGCGGGCGTGAGCCAATGGCCGCGGTCCCTGGCGAAAAAGCTCACGGCGATGACGAATGCGCAGCTGTAGATCGCGGCCATCCCCGGCGGCAGCGACTTCACGACGAGGAAATAGATCGGGGCCCCGATCGGAATCAGGTAGTACCAGCCGCGCCGGAGCGTCCGCCAGAGCGGCGGAAGGTCGGTGCGGGGGAGCGCGGCGATGCCCTGAGCCCGCGCCTGGAGGTGAACGGAAACGAAGACGATGAGGAAATAGAGCGCGGCGGGCGCCGCGGCGGCGATCACGATCTCCGTGTAGGTCGTCTCGATCCATTCCGCCATGATGAAAGCGATCGCGCCCATTACCGGCGGCAGGATTATCCCGCCGGTGGATGCGACGGCCTCGACGGCCGCGGCGAAGGCGGGCGTATAGCCGATGTTCTTCATCAGCGGGATCGTGAACACGCCCGTCGTCGCCGAATTTCCGGACGGCGATCCCGAGATCGAGCCGAACATCGCGCTCGCGACCACGGCGGCCTTGGCGGGCCCGCCGCGCGACCAGCCCGTCAGCGCGAGAGCGATATCCATGAACCAGCGGCTCGCGCCGGCGCCTTCCATGAGGGCGCCGAAGATCAGGAACACGATCACGATATTCGCCGCGATGCCGAGCGGGAGGCCGAAAATGCCGGCCTCGCTGACATACGCGGAGTAGAGCATGCGGTCGAGCGGATAGCCGCGGCCGTAGAGCAGCCCCGGCAGGTATTGCTGGAAGATGGTCACCAGGACGAAAAACAGGATGATCGCGGGCAATACCCACCCGGTGGTCCGCCGCACCGCTTCCAGCACGGGAACGGCGAGCATCGCGCCCAGGACGATACCCTTGCCGTCGAGAAAGCCGTATTCGCCGTAGTCGAGGATCGCTTCGTGGTCGACGATGACGAATCCGGCCCCGATCAGGCCGGAGGCGAGCAGAAGCCAGTCGTACCAGGGAACGCGCCGAAATCGGGACTCGGCCTGCGTGTCCTCGCCGTGCTTTCGCCCGCCCGCCGGCAGCAGCAGAAAGATCAGGATCATCGCGCAGGAGATGCTGACCGCCTTGTGAAGCTGGGTCGGCAGGAAGATGCCGAACCAGGTAGGGCCCTGGGCCACGACGACGAGATGGTAGATCGCGATCGCCGTGGCGAGCCAGGTCAAGATGCCGATGCGGCGGCTCATGGCCGGTATGCGCCGTGCCGGGGGAAACGGCGTCGGATCGAAGCGTCGGGCCGGGCCCGCGCCGTCGACGGCCGGGCTCTACTTGCGCGCGAGCAGCTTCTTTTGATTGGCCTCGAGCGCCGCCGTCCAGAGGCCCTTCTCCTTGAAATAGGCGATCGCGCCGTCATGGAAGGGAAGCGGCACGTTCTTGAGCGCACGGTCGAGGTTCCACTGCAGGGCGGCCTTGTGATAGGTGCCGAACTCCTCGGTGTTCTCCAGTATCGCCTTCGCAACCTTGTAAACGGTGTCGTCGGACACCCCCGGCCGGGTCAGGAAATAGGTGTTCAGGCCGACAAGGTGGACGTCCTTGGATTGCCCCTTGTAGGTGCCCTTGGGAAACTTGCCGGCCCACATCATGGGCGGCAGATGCTCGAGCATGGCGTCGCGGTCGGCCTTCGACAAATAGAGAAAATCGATTACCCCGTCCTGCATCGGCTTCGCGACCGCGGCCGCACGCCGGCTGAACGGCATCACGCCGGCGGCGATGCTGCCGGCACGGAACGCTTTGTAGGCCTGGGGCGAGTTGGTGGTGGCGACCGCCTTTACGTCCGTCACCCCGGAGATCTTCTGCATCGCCTTCCAGACGAGTTCGATCTCGGGTAGCGCGCGGCGCTTGGCGACGATGGTCTTTCCCTTGAGATCGGAGAGCTTGGTGACGCCCGAACCCTTGCGGACCAGCATCCAGCGGTAGCTCGCCTGTCCCTGCACGACCAGCCGGACATCGACCGGCTTCTTGAAATTATGCGTGCCGTAATACCCGGTGAACGCCGCGAACGAGTTGGCGAGCGCGAACTCGATCCGCTCGGCGGCGAGGCCGCGAATATTCGCGGACGATCCGCCGACGGGCTCGGCCGTCGCGTTGATCTTTGCGTGCTTTGTGATGATCTCGGATGCGCCTATGGCAACGGTGTAAAAGACGCTCCCGACGCTGGACGTGCCGATCCGGATGGCGTCCTGAGCGGCGGCGGGACCGGCGAGAGCCAGTAGCGCCAGCGCGGCGGCGGCGATTCTCGTTCCATGTCTGTTCATCGCGGTTTCCTTCGGGGCTGCGAGGCGTGACGGAGCTCGATGCTACTCCGACAATGGGGCCCGGAAAACCGCAAGCCATTGCGCGAGGCTTTGTCCCGGGAGAGTATCTTAGCCGGACGGTTGACCCGGCACACGCGAAGGACTTGCCTTGAATAGACGTGCCGCGAGGCCAGGGAGGCCCGTGTTTCGATGCTATCCGCCGAACGGAACGAGCGCCTGACCCGCGTCGGGCCCGGCACGCCCGCGGGAGAGTGGCTGCGCCGCTTCTGGCATCCCATCGCCGTATCCGACCGGTGGGACGGAATCTCGACCCTCTGGCAATGCAGCCGCACGGTGCGCTTCGAAGGCGAGCGCGGCACGGCCGAAAGCTGGGGCGAGCGCCTCGGCAACTTCAAGGGCGCGCCGATGCGGGTGCGCATTCTGGGGGAAGACCTCGTCCTTTTCCGGGATGGCGCGGGGCGGCCGGGTCTGATCGGCCTCCACTGCCCCCACCGCGGCACGTCCCTGGAGCATGGCCGGATCGAGGAACGCGGCATCTCCTGCTGCTATCATGGCTGGCTGTTCGACATCGAAGGGCGCTGCCTCGAAATGCCGGCGGAACCCGCTCTCGGCAATTTCCCCGAAAAGGTGCGTCACACCGCATACCCGCTCCGCGAGATGGGCGGTCTGCTGTGGGCCTATATGGGGCGGGACGAACCGCCCGTCTTGCCGCGCTTCGACGTGTTTGCCCGCACCGATGGCGTCCGAACGGTGGAGAACTACGGTTTGTGGCCGGTGAACTGGCTCCAGATATGCGAAAATTCGGTCGATCAGGTCCACACGACGATCCTCCATGGCGGGGCGGGCGGAGAACGGCGCGACATCTGGGGCGACGAGATGCCCCGGATCGTATGGGAGGAGGAGGCGCTCGGCATCAAATCGTCCGCGGATCGCCCGGAGCGCGGCAACCGGCGCGCTTCCTACTACGTCATGCCGACCATGCACCGCCTGCCGCAGCCATGGCCCGGCGGTCGAATCGGATGGCCCCGCTTCTCGGCCAATTGGCGGACGCCGGTCGACGATCGCAACACGCTGGTGTTCGCCGCCTGTTTCACGCCCGAGATCGAGGGCCGCCTGCCGGACCTGCCGGACGGCGTGACGTTCGATGTCACGAATTCCATCCGCGTGCACCGCGAACAGGATTTCGTCGCCATCGCGAGCCAGGGCCCGGTCTTCGACCGCGCGACGGAGCGCCTGGCGACATCCGATGAAGGCGTGATCCTGCTGCGCCGTCTGATCGAACGGGGAATCGGCGATGTCGAGGCCGGCAGGGATCCCAAGGGGGTGCTGCGCGATATCGAGGAGCCCGGCGCCGTGATCGATCTCTCCCGAATAGCGTATGACAGTCTTGTGGAAATCGGGGCGGAATAGTCGCGGGGCGCCGGGCAGGGAGGAGTCGATGCCGGAACCGACCAGTGAGGAGATCGCCGGGCTGATCCGGCCCGGGCGGGTGCATCGCCGGGTCTATGCCGACCCGGCGATCTTCGAAATCGAAATGGAGCGCATCTTCGGGCACGCCTGGATCTATGTCGGGCACGAGAGCCAGGTAAGGGCGCCGGGAGATTTCGTCAGGACCCGGATCGGCCGACGGCCGATGGTGATGGTGCGCCACGAAGACGGCTCGATCCGCGTGATCCACAACCAGTGCGCCCACCGGGGCGCGATGGTGGTGGCGAAGGAGAGCGGCAACGCGAAGCGGTTCGAGTGCTGCTATCACGGCTGGACCTACGCTACCGACGGAAGACTGGTCCACGTGCCGCTCCGGCATGGCTACCCGGCGCATTTCGACCCCGACGACCCGGGGACGGCGATGGTCGCGGCGCCGCGCGTCGACAGCTATCGCGGGTTCGTCTTCGCCTCGCTTGCCGGGGACGGCCCGCCGCTCGCCGATTTCCTCGGCTACATGACGACCTCCTTCGACGACATGGTCGACCGGTCGCCGGACGACGAGATCGAGGTCGCGGGCGGGGTGTTCAGGCATGCCTATGACGGCAACTGGAAGCTCTATCTGGAGAATCTGTGCGACGCGGCGCATCCGATTTTCGTCCACCGCTCCTCGATCGACGCGGCCAGGGCGCAGGACGACACCGCGCACACCACCGGCGCGGGCGAAATCGCCGTCCGCCAGATGCGCCAGAACGGCGCGCCGCCCGAGTTCTGGCGCGAACGGGTGGGGATATGGACCTATCCGGGCGGGCATGCGTTCCTCGGCGATTATCACGACGACGAGAAGCTGGTCGCGGCGAGCGGCGATCCGGCTTTCGCCGAATATGTCGCGGCGCTCGAAGCGAAGAAGGGAACGGAGGAGACGAGGCGCGTCATGGAGGTGATGCGCTGGAACTCGAACGTCTGGCCCAACCTTTCCTTCATGAGCCAGTTCCGCCAGCTCCGCGTGGTCCACCCGGTCGCGGTCGACAGGACCGAGGTCTACACCTACGCGTTCCGGCTCAAGGGCGCGCCGGCGCGCATGTTCGAGGACACGATCGCGTTCGCCAACGTGACCAACGGAACCGGCTCTCCGG
>JAPPHW010000327.1 GCA_028820945.1 Defluviicoccus sp. | reverse complement strand
CGTAGTTCGCCATCGCCGAGCCGACGGTGGCCATCGCCATCAGCGCGAAGACGCCACCGATCAGCATGCCGCCGCCGCGCCGCGAGCGGAGAAAGGATGTCAGCGATCTGGGATAGAGTCGGTTCCGTGCAAGGCGCCACCGGCCGGGCAACTGCGACCGCACTCGCCACAGAGCATCCCATTCGACGCGCTCGCAGCGTCTTGATCGATATCGCGGCGTCATGTGCTCAGACCCAATCATGGGAGACGGTGGAAGAAACACCGGGTACGGCAATCACGCACGCATGTGGCGAAGAAGACGGTCATCACTCTCATCATGGCCCGTTATCGCCAACCGACGGCGGACGTTTCTCATCAGGCCATGGTCCTGCTTATTAGGCCGTATCGCGAACGCTGTAACACTCGACCTGCGGCGGCCATGGTAGCACGAAAGATACACTGACTGACTGTATCGAGGCGACTCAATATTCGAACAGTTAGGAGTCGGGTTGTTAGGCAGTACTTCCGCAGAGGGGAGCGACGTCCCGACACTGTCGCAATTGGTAGTGGGTGTTGCCAAGGGCTTTACGTCGTTGTCCGAGTGGTGGGGCGTGTATGCAGGACGGTCACCTTGCGCAACCGAGGTCACGGCGCGCGGCGCGCGGAGTAGGGTGGAACAGTCACCTCCGAACAATGTGTGGAGACTTCGGCTCGAGCGCCGGATTCAGGCCGCTCACTTCGAAGTACTGAACAATCCGGGTGGACACACGGTCACAGAATCCCATAGGCCCCGAAGCAGGCGAAGCCCAGCAGGAAACCAGGCATTGCTGCCGCAAGACGGTGAGTGCGATCAAGGTCTGGAAAATCGGAAACGCCTGGTTTTGGAGCGCATCGACCTGTGCGATCTGCGTGGGGGGAATCAGGCACCAAAATGGGATTCCGTCAATCGACGACGCAGTTCGCTTCGTCGACCCGCGCCCCCGATAGCCGGAAGCACGGGATGGACGCGGGCCGGTGACCCGAGCGTTCAGTTCTCCGCCGTAATCGCCTCTGGCATCCGGATGATCGCGTTGAACCAGATACTCTTCATCATCTCCATCGTGCCGTCCGGACGGATGTTGGGAATCCGCGCCAAGATCTCCATGAGCAGCGCCTGGAGCTGGTAGCGCGCGAGCCGCGCGCCGAGACAAAAGAGCGGTCCGCTGCCGAACGCGATATGGCGGGCCGCGTTCTCCCGCGTGACGTCGAAGCGGAGCGGATCGGCGAACACCGCGGGATCGCGGGTCGCGGCCGGATACGACAGGTAGATCTCGGGACGAAACGCGGCGAGTTTCGCCGGCATCACGAGCTTCGTGACCGCCATGTGGTCGGCCGGCTTCATGCCCATGAGCCCGGCGCACTGTTCCTCGAGTTGAGGCGGTTCGAAGTTCCAGATAACGGGGCTGCCCTCGTGGGAGGAGAATAGAGCCTGGTTGCGCGAGACGTCGACGACATCCTGGTAGCGGGTGAGTACCCAGAACCCCTTGTCCAGGGATGCGTACCGCAGTCGCGGCGTAAACCAAGAATATCCAGGTAGGCACCAGCGTCGTCGTTCTGCGCTATCATCATCCCATTCATGTTGGCGAAAGCATTGCGATGCTCGACCTGATCTCGGAGGGCCGCGTGGAGTTCGGCTCAGGAAGGGGTGGGCTCTACGAAGTGGCCGGTCACAGCACCGACCCGCGCGACACCCGCGCAATGTGGGAGGAGTCGCTGGCCTACATCGAAGCGATTCGTTGAAGGTATTCTTCGGCCCGGATCGTCCGTACAACGCGGCCGCGGCGGCGATCACCAAGAGCCTGATCGAGGAGTGGGACGGGGAGATTCCCGACGATCTGAAGGTTCACATGACCAAGGAACACGAAACCGCGCCCATCAACGCCGCGGAAGTGGCGACGGCCACCGGGCTCACGTCGGCGGCGCGGGCCGCGAGACAGGACGGCGAACTGGATTCGTGGGAGAAGCTGGATCCCGAAACGCTCTCCGACTCCGGGATTACGGTTGCCGGCACGCCGCAGCAGTGCATCGAATCGCTGAAGCTCTATAATCGGAACGGCGTCGACGAGGTGCTGGTGCTGGTGCTGGTGTAGAACGAAACGATACCGCACGATGTTTCGATGAAGACGATTCGCATGTTTGGCGAGCACGTCATTCCGCATTTCCACTAGCGCTAACGCAGCGTCGTGAAGAAATTCGTCACGTCCTGCGAAAACAATTCAGGATGCTCCATGGCCGCGAAATGCCCGCCTCGGTCCATCTCGGTCCAGTTCAGGATGTTGTAGCGCCGCTCCAGCCACGCCCGCGGCCTCGGGACGAGTTCCTTGGGAAATTGGGCCACTCCGGTCGGCAGGGACACCCGCGCCACACTGTCCGGCACCTCCATCCCCGGCAGGTGATTCTCGAAGTAGAAACTCGCGGAGGAAGCTGCCGTCTGCGTGACCCAGTAGCTCACGACGTTTGCAATCAGGTCATCACGGGAGAACACGGACTCAAGATCTCCGCGGCAATCGCTTCAGGCGCGGACTTTCTCGACGATCCAACCCAGCAGACGGGCGGGCGAGTCGTTGAGCGCCAAGCCGACTGTCTGGGTCTTGGTGCCCTGAATCCTGGCATTACCCGTCTCGCGAGCCATGTGTACCTCGAATCGCTTCAGCCTCTGCGCTTCCTCGCCGGTCAGGTTAGCGGGCTGTTCGGGCGCAGGGGCGATTGGCATGTTGGTGTGCAGGCCGGCAACATGCGGCTCGTCGATGACGGCCAGCTTGGTTGTGATCATCGCCCCCCAATCGCCGCCCTGCGCGCCATAGAGCCGATAGCCAAGCCGTCGCATCAACTCCGCGAAGGCCGGGGCGGATCGCTCGATGTTCCAACCGCGCTCTCGCCTCGGCCCGGATAATCCGTAGCCGGGCAGGGACGGAATAACGAGTTGAAACGCCTGTACTATCCTGCCCGTCGATCGGGGGCGGGTCGGCAAGCCGATCAATGATGTCGAGGAACTCGTTCACCGAACCCGGTCAGCCATGCACGAATAACAGCGGAAGGGCATTGGGGCGCGGTGACCGCACATGGATGAAATGGATGCTCTGGTTGTCGATTCTCGTCGTGTAGTGGGTCAGGCGGTTCAACCTGTATTCGTACGCCCGCCAGTCGAATTCTGAACGCGAGTATGCCACGAGATCCTGGATGTAGGGGATATGGATCCTCATGTCCCAGTCGCCCTCGGTAAGTAGTCGGGGAAGCGCGTCAACGCCAGTCGCGCGTTCAGATCGGCGAGAGTATCATCCGATACATGAATCCTGTAACCGTTCACAGCCATGGTTTGTTCGCGTCAATGCTTCAGCTACGGGCTGCATTCGCTCCGCAGTCGTTGATCTGGAGCGATGCGAGAAATCCGGCGCTGCCGATGCGGGTCTTATCGGTCGCGCCCGCAATGGCGGACAGGATGAGTTCAGGGGTGGAGCTGTAGCTGAAGTCTGCCGAGCAGTGATGCTCGACCTGCCACCAGCCGTTGATGCCGGCGTCTTCCGCCGCCCTGGCCTGCTCGACGGTTTCGCGCAATAGCTGGCCGTAACCGCCGTGTTGTTCGCAGTCTTTTTTCTGAACTTCCGTGAATACGTCAAACAGCATTTTTTCGCTCCCGAGCGGGTTTTCGTTTGGCGAGAACGATCCGTTTCGCGTTCTCGTAGAGGTAGCCCTCCATCACGCCCGGACGAAGCTTGTCGGCGATCGCATCGGAGCCTTCCAGACATCGTTTCATGTCCAGAACGGGGTGGTCGGATGACCACATGATCCGGTCGCTGCCCCTCGCATTCATGAAGTGCAGCAGTTCGTCGGGCAGGTATTTCGGCATCCAGGCGGAGGTCATCATGTACAGGTTCGGATACTTGATCATCAGGCGCATGGCGGTACTCCACCAGGGGTCCGCACCGTGCGTCATGATGATTCTGAGTGTCGGAAAGTTTCGGCAGACCCGGTCGAGATGGATCGGGTTCTGGCTTTCGGCATCGAGCCTCGGGCCCGGTATTCCAGAAAAAATGCTGAGCGGCACGTCGAGTTCGACGCACTTCGCATAGAGCGGATAGTAGTAGGCGTGTGTCGGCGGCTTATCCATCAGCGAGGGCATGACCCGGAACAGCGTCACGTGCTCGGCAATCAGCAGGTCTTCAGCCGCCCAGACGCTGTCGAGCAGGCGGTTCACGTCAACGAGGGGGCACAGGCTGAAACGGTCGGGATGCTGCCGGGAAAACTCGAGAACGCGGGGTGGCGGGTTTTCCGGGTCGATTGTCAGGGCGCAATGCTCGACGCCGAGGCCGTCCATCTCACCGAGCAGTCCGTCGATGGTGCAATCCTGAAAGAAATCGTCGCCGCGCTTGAAGTAAAATTCGTTGCCTTGCTGTAGGAGCGGATTTTCCCGGTTTTCGGTGGCAAAGTTCGGATTGACGAACAGGTCAATTGCTTTTCTCATGGCTTTCTCCTCGTAACGGTTCGGTCGTCCCAGTACGGACGGTAGTTTCTACCGGTTGAGGACGCGCTTCCAGTCCTTGCGCAGGGGGCGTAGCCAGATGTCCTTCTTCGGCTTGTCGTAGCGTTTCTTCGTGTCGGAGCGCCCGCGCCCCTGGGTGGCGCCGACATGGATCCAGCCGGACGCCCGGTAGACGGCGCCGGTGTAGCGCGGCGTCTCGACGAAGGTCTCGATCAGCACCGGCGTGGTGTTGTAACGCTCGGTCCAGTCACCGGGCAGGCGCTGGCGCACCAGGGCGAGGATGTGCGAGCCAAGGTTGGGGACGTGGATCCAGGGCAGGATCAGGAAGCGCGGGTTGTCGACCACGCGCGGCAGGTTCTTCTCTCGCAGTTCCGGTGTCCAGCCGATGAAGCGGTCGCGCGGGGCCAGCCGCCAGGCGGCGGTGGAGAAGCCGAGCATGGCGAGCAGCGTGCCGTCGTGGGCATGCACGGTGTAGCGCATCTGGGCGCCGACCAGGGTCTTGTAGCCGAGGTAGTGGTAGCGCGCCACGTACTCGTTCCATAGCTTCCCTTCGCGCGAGTAACGCACGGCGATCCGCAGTTCGACCGGGCGGACCTCGTCCAGCGCGGTGGGCGACGGCAGCAGCGGCGGCTCGGTGTCCGGCCCGAACACGATCGGCCCGGGCCGGTTCCGGGCCCACTTCGGTGGCGGCAGTTCGATGCGCCCGTCCTTGTGCATGGCCAGCATGACCACCCGGGCCATCATGTCCTTCAGCCCGCCGTCGGCCTTGTGCCACCGATGCGCCGGCAGAACTCCTTGGACAGGGCGTGGCGGTTGAGCGCCGGCGGGCCGGCGATCAACTCGCGCAGCAGCGCCATCTCGGCGACGGTGAAGTCGCGGCCGTGGTAGCGGCACTCGACCGCGCCGGTCATCCCGGGACCGTCAGTTCGCGGCGGCGCGCCTCGCCCATCGACCACGGCACCCAGGGCGCGAGGTCGTCCGGCGGGCGGCCGCCGTTCTCCGCGCACGCCGCCAGCCACGCGTCGAGCCAGCGCCGGACATCGATGCCGTTGAGGTTCAGCGTGCCGACCACCGAGTACATGAGCGCGGCGAGCTTCGCGCCGGTGACGGAGTCGGAGCCGAACGACAGCCGCCGTCCGATCACCGGACCCCGGAGCAGCCGTTCCGCGACATTGTTGTCCATCGGCGTGCGCGGGCGTTCGACGAACACGGTCAGCCCCTCGCGGTGGTTCACCAGCGAGCGCAGCGCCTTCGCTTCGCGGGCATCGCCCGGCAACGCGGCGAGTTCCCGCCCGGCGCGCGCGAACATGTCGTCGAGCGCCGTCTCCAGCGCTGCCTGCGCCGCGTCGTACGCCTCGTTCTGGCGCTCGGCGCCGGGGGCGTGGTGGCTGAGCCGCTCCTCATTGAGGCGGTAGATCGCCGCGATCCGTTCGCGAGCCACGCCTCGCACCAGCCGGTCAGGTCGGTCTGCCCGGCGGCGCACTGGATGAAGTCCCTGCGGACGTGCACCCAACAGAACTGCAGGATGACCAGGCCCCCGAGCAGCCGTTCCAGCTTCTTGTAGGCGCTGTAGCAGTCGCAGACGACCACCGTGCCGGCGACAAGCTCGCCGAACAGCCGCAGCGCCGCCTCGGCGCTACGCGAGGGGTCGATGTGGAAGCAGGCCGAGTCCTCGGTGACCGAGGCCCACAGCCAGGCGCGGCCCGACCGGCCTTCGCCGCGCAGTTCCTGCACCCGCCAGCCCGTCTCGTCGGCGTGGCGCAACGCCGCCTCGGCCTGGTGCGCGAGGATCGCCTCGGCGAGGGGCTCGAACAACGGCACGAAGCGGGGCACGCTGTCGGCCAGCGTCCCGGCGGCGACCGGCAGTCCCTGGTCGTCGAACCACGCGCCGACGCGCTTCAGCGGGCGCAGGCACGCGTAGCGCTCGTAGAGCACCCGCGACCAGACGCTCACTCCGTAGGACGTGTTCGGGAACAGCCGCGGCACGGGCGGCGCCGAGACCTCCGCCGGCGACGAGGCGCAGTCGCACGTCCGGCGCCAGCGGCCCCGGCGGATCACGCGCCGGTGCGCCTTCACGTCGATCTCGAGCAGCGCCGACTTGTCCGCGCCGACTGCCGCGTAGGGCTTCCCGCAACCGGCGCAGACGCGCGCCGCCTTGGGCGGGTCGTGTTCCTCGACGCGTTCCTCGATGCCGGGCCGCGGGGTGCGGCCATGGCCGGGGGCGCCGCGGACCTGGCCGCGCGGCCGACCGGTACCCGGGCGCTCGCGCATCTCGCTCTTGCGCCCGTGCAGCGCCTTGGACAGCACCGCGCGGGTGGCGCGGAGCTTCGCGATCTCCGTCTCCTGCTTCCCAGTCCGGCGCCGCAGTCTCGCGACCGTCCGGCGCAGTCGGGTGTTCTCCTTCGTCGCCGCGTTGAGCGCGGTCTTCTGGCGCCGCGACCGGCCGAGCGCCTTGCGCAGATCGGCGTCCGCCGCGGCCGGCGCCGTCAGACGCCGCAGCCTCGCCTTCAGCCCGTCCTTCGCGGTCACGGCTCTCTTCAAAGCGGCGCGCAGGCGCCGGTACTTGCCCTTGAGCTTGTCGTGGAGCCGCAACGCCTCGTGCAGCAGATGGCGCAACTGGGCCTGGTTCTCGCCCGCCTGCCGCAGAGACCTACGCAAGTGGTCGATCTCGGCGGCCTGGGCCTCGGCCTTCGGCATCGCCTTGTGCATCCGCGCGACTTCCCGGCGCAGCGCCTTCTCCGCGCGGCGGGCCTCGTTCGCGCTCGACGGCCTCAAGCCGCTTGCGGCGGGCCGCCTGGAACTGCGACCTCCAGTAAGCCGCGTCGGAGCGGGCGGACAGCTCCGCCGAGGTCAGTTCTTCCGCGCGCGCTTCCGCAGCCTCGGCCCGCTCAAGTGTCTGCTCGTAGAGCCGCTGCCAGTCCGGCGCCACGGGCAGCGATGCCACCGCACCGGGAACGTGCGGGATGGACTCGACTTCCGTGTCTCGGTACGCCATGGCGGCCACCATAGCGAATGTCGGATCGCGTTATCAGCCCCTATACCGGGGCGACCGAACCGTTGTTGCGCCAGGCTAAGCCCTGGGGAGGAGGATGAGATGATCTGAAACCTCTTA
>JAPPHW010000452.1 GCA_028820945.1 Defluviicoccus sp. | reverse complement strand
GGAGCGGCGCGATCTTGCGCTCGTCTCCGAACAGCCGGAAGCGGACGTCGGGATAGCGCCTCCGCGCGATGTTCGCGCCCCGGACCACGATGCGCGGCGCGTTATCGCCTCCCATCGCGTCGAGCGCAATTGTGATCAGCGCCTTCAACCGAAACCGGCCTCCGGTGGAGTGCGTCGGGCTATGCCGCGCTCGCCTCCGTGACTTCCCGACCGTCGTAATATCCGCACGACGCACAGACATGGTGCGGACGCTTGTATTCGCCGCAGTTCGGGCACTCGCCGTAAGCCTGGGCGCTCAGCGCATGATGCGAACGCCGCTTGTTGCGGCGGGACTTGGACACTTTCTTCTTCGGTACAGCCATCGCCAGCGTCTCTGTTTGAGATTGTCGAAGGGGATTTCGCGGATACCTAGCCGACCGGAACCCGACCGGCAAGCGAAAGCGCAGTCTACCCGTTTTGGGTTCGTGCCGCCAGCGCGCGAAAAGGCGAATCGGTGCCCTCGGGCAGCGGTTCGTCGTCTTCGCCGTCCGCGGTCGCCGCGTCCGCGTCCGGCGATCGGGGAAAGGGGTCGAGGCAAAGAGCCAGCTCGACGGCCACGACTTCGCCGATATCGAGCGACTCCCCGGCGAAGGGCTCGAAATCCTCGCGGGACGAAATGACAACCGTCTTTTCGTCGAGCGCCTCCCGCGCGACGGGCCGGAAGAGAAGCGCGATCTCTTCCTCGATCTCGCTGGCGACGGGGTCGAGCGTGACCACGCATTCCTGCACGACGCGGGCGGAGCAACGCCCCGAAACGACGATGTCGCCGTCGCCCGCGCGTCTGAGCGCAACCCGGGCGGAGAGCGATTCGATCGAGACGATGGCGAAACGGCTGGCAAGGGCGCGGCGTTCGTCCTCCGCCGCCTCGATTTCGCGGACTATCCCCGAAGCGGGAATCCGGTCGACGCGGACGGGGCGCGAAAATTCAGGCGTCATGCCGGTCCCCGCTCAGCCTGTCCCGGCGGGAAGCGCGACATCGGCATCGAAGCGCACGCTGCCGGCGACGAGATCGTCCAGCGGTTGGGCCTCCAGCGCCGCGAGCTGGTCCCGCGTATAGCGCGCCATCGCCCTTGCATCGTCGGCGGGCGCCGGGACCGTTCCGTAGAGATTGCGGACGAGAGCGGACCGGAGCGCCTCGTCCCCGCTTTCGAGTCCTTCTTCATAGGCCTTGACCCGTCCCAGGAACGAACTCGCCATGAATTTGACCCGGCGTCCCACGCCGAGGTCGCCTGCCCCCAACTCCCTGAGGCTGCGGTCCATATCGTCGAACATCGTATCGAACAGGGCCTGGGCCAGGACTCCGGTTCGCTCCGGATCCGCCTGCAGCCGGCGCAGCACCATGAACGCGTGCAACGCGATAAGCTCGAACCGGCCGTCCAGCGTGTCCGGAACGTCGGCGTCTCTGTAGAACGCGGGCGTTCGGGCCTGCTCCACCACGGCGCCGTAGAGCGCCCCGGCCGACTCGCGAACCGCCTTCCTGCCGCGCAGACGTTTCAACATGTCGCGGCGACTCCGGACTTCGCATTGACAGGTCGGGAACTTGATGCAATCTCTGACGGAGGTCCAGCGGACAGTACCGGCTGGCCGGAGAACGGCGGACCCCGAAATCGATGCACGCCAGATTTCATATTCGTTGCCCGGTCCCCGGCGTCGTGGCCGCCGCCGCGGCGCTCCTTCTGGCCTGCTCGCCGATCCAGGACAATAACGGCAACATCCCGCTCGCCGAGTCGATGGAAAAGATCGCGCCCGGAAAGCAGACCCGGGAACAGGTGAAGGAGACCCTCGGAAGCCCGTCCGCCGTGGGTGCGTTCGAGGAAAACGATGTCTGGTACTATATCGGGAAGCGCACCAGGACCGTTGCTTTCCTCAAACCGGAAGTGCTCGAACATCGGGTTGTCGAAATCCGTTTCGGCGCGGACGGGCGGGTCAGCGAAGTCAACGCGATCGACGCCACGCAGTTCGCCAAACCCGACCCCGTGGATCGCGTGACGCCCACCGAGGGCAACGAGTTCACGATCATCGAGCAGCTGATCGGCAATATCGGCCGGTTCACGCCCAACACCGAGCGGTAGAAGCCCGGACCGCGGCGCGCCGCCGCGTCAGGCGGCAAGCACCGCGAGCAGCAGCAGCGCCACGATGTTGATGATCTTGATCATCGGGTTGACCGCGGGCCCGGCGGTATCCTTGTAGGGATCGCCCACGGTATCGCCGGTCACCGCGGCCATGTGGGCATCCGATCCCTTGCCGCCGTGGTTGCCGTCCTCGATGTATTTCTTGGCGTTGTCCCAGGCGCCGCCGCCCGAGGTCATCGAGATCGCGACGAAGATGCCGGTGACGATGGTGCCGAGCAGCATCGCGCCCAGTGTGGTGAACCCGGCCGCGGGACCGCCGATCCAGGACATCACGAAATAGGTCACGATCGGCGCGAGCACCGGCAGCATGGACGGGACGATCATCTCGCGGATCGCGGCGCGGGTGAGGAGGTCGACCGCGCGGCCGTATTCCGGCCGGCTGGTGCCGTCCATGATCCCCGGGATCTCGCGGAACTGCCGCCTGACCTCGACGACCACCTGCGCCCCGGCGCGGCCGACAGCCATCATGCCGAGAGCGCCGAACAGATAGGGCAGGAGCCCGCCGATAAACAACCCGATCACGACATACGGATCGGCGAGCTGGAAGGAGATGCTCTTGCCGAGCTCCGGGAAATAGTACTGGAGATCCTGGGTGTAGGCCGCGAACAGGACCAGCGCCGCGAGACCGGCGGAGCCGATGGCGTAGCCCTTGGTGACCGCCTTTGTGGTGTTGCCGACCGCGTCCAGGAGATCGGTGTGCTTGCGGACGTCGTCGGGCAGGTCCGCCATCTCCGCGATGCCGCCGGCATTGTCGGTCACCGGCCCGTAGGCGTCGAGCGCGACCACCATGCCGGCGAGCGCGAGCATGGTCGTGGCCGCGATCGCGATGCCGTAGAGCCCCGCCGCGAAGTAGGACAAGATAATGCCGGCGCAGATTACGATCACCGGCAGCGCGGTCGCTTCGAGCGAAACCGCGAGCCCCTGGATCACGTTGGTCGCGTGCCCGGTCTCGGACGCCTTGGCGACGCTCCGGACGGGCCGGTAGGCGGTCGAGGTGTAATACTCCGTGATCCATACCAGCAGCCCGGTGACCGCCAGCCCCACGAGCCCGCAATAGAGCAGGTGCCGCGGCGCGATCTTGTCGCCGGCGAGCGCTATCTCGGCGGAGAAGCTCCCGAAGATGAGGTAGATCGCGAGCGCGATCAGGACGGCCGAGATCAGCGCCGCGGCCACGAACCCTTTGTAGAGCGCCGCCATGACGTTGTTGCTCGCGCCGAGCCGCACGAAGAAGGTCCCGATCACCGAGCCGATGATGCAGACCGCCCCGATGACGAGCGGCAAAGCCATCATCGTTTCCTGCATCGCGCCGGTGAAGAAGATCGCGCCGAGCAGCATCGTCGCCACCACGGTCACGGCATAGGTCTCGAACAGGTCGGCCGCCATGCCGGCGCAGTCGCCGACATTGTCGCCGACGTTGTCGGCGATGACGCCCGCGTTGCGGGGATCGTCCTCGGGAATGCCGGCCTCGATCTTGCCGACGAGGTCGGCGCCCACGTCGGCGCCCTTGGTGAAGATGCCGCCGCCCAGACGCGCGAAGATCGAGATCAGGGAAGCGCCGAAACCGAGCGCCACCAGGGCTTCCAGAATGTGGCGCAGCCCTGCCGGATCGGACGGGTCGTGTACGCCGCGCAGGATCACGTAGTAGACCACGACGCCGAGCAGGCCGAGCCCGACGACCAGCATCCCGGTCACCGCGCCCGACTTGAAGGCGACGTCGAGCGCGGGCTTGATGCCGCCGGTCCTGGCCGCGTTCGCGGTCCTGACATTGGCGCGGACCGAAACGTTCATGCCGATATAGCCGGCGACCCCGGACAGGATCGCGCCTACGAAGAAGCCGAGCCCGACGAAGACGTCGAGAAGCAGGCCGAGAATGACGCCCACCACGATGCCGACGATGCCGATGGTCAAATACTGGCGGTTGAGATAGGCGCGCGCGCCTTCCTGGATCGCCTCCGCGATCTCCACCATGCGTTCCGTGCCGGGACTCGCGGCGAGGATCGATCGAACCGCATAGAGTCCGTAGAGGATCGCCAGCACGCCGCAGGCGATGACGATCCAATAGGTTGCCATCATGCTTCCAGAATCCTTCAGCTTTTCGAGACGGGCAGCGCCGAACGCGCGGTCTTGAGCGCAGAGCCGATTGCCATTGGCGGGTAGGGCTCAGGCGAGCGCGCGGAACATGCCAGAACTCATCTCGCAAGGCAACATTATGCGCCCTTTACCGGCGCGTTCAGGCCGTCGCCCGGCTCCGCGCGAGATCGAACCGGAGCCAGACCGCGGCGATCAGCGCCATCGCGATCAGCGGAACCGTCACCGCGTTCACGATCGCCCATCCGAAGTGATGGTTCGACGCGCCCGATAGCACCGCGCCCACGGCGACGAAGCCCCAGATACAGAAATCGTTGAAACCCTGGGTCTTGGCCATCTCGGCGGGGCGGTAGCATTCGGTCAGCAGGGTCGTGCCTCCGATGAACAGGAAGTTCCATCCCACGCCCAGCAGGATCAGCGCGCTCACGAAGTTGAGGTATTCGATGCCGGCCAGGTTGATCGCCACGCACAGCGCCTGGAGCAGTCCGCCGACGATCATGATGTTGGTGGCGCCGTAACGGGCGACCAGGTGGCCGGTGAAGAAGGACGGCAGGAACATCCCGATGATGTGCCACTGGATCACCGTCGCCGAATCGCCGAAGGAGAATCCGCAGTCGGCCATCGCGAGCGGCGTCACGGTCATCACGAACGTCATGACCCCATAGCCGGATACCGCGCCGAAAATGGCGACGATGCATTTGGTCTGGCCGAGGATTTCGAGCAGCGGACGCTGCGGTCCGCGCCTGTCCGCTTCGCTCATCGGGGGGATCGTGAGGAAGGAGAGCACGAGTGCCATAACGACGTAGATCAGGACGACCGCGGCGAAGGTGCCGACAAACGCCAGCGGATCGAACAAATCCTTGGTCAATCGCGCCAGGTTGGGGCCGGTGAAGGCGGCGACCACGCCGCCGAGCAGGACCAGCGAGATCGCGCGGCCGCGCATATCGGGACCGGCGGTATCGGCGGCCGCGAAGCGGAAGAACTGGCCGAAGGCGAGGAGCGATCCGATGAGCGCGACGCCGGCGGCGAACAGCCAGAACGACCCGATCACGATCGCCACCGTGGCGATCGTCCCGCCGGCACCGCCGATCGCGGCGCCCGTGATGAATCCCATGCGCCGCCCCACCCGGCGCATGTAGAGCGATGCCGGGATCGAGGTCAGCATCGTCGCGATGAACTGAAATGCCACGGGAACGGTGGCGAGCGCCTTGTCCTCCGCGAGCGCATAGCCGATGAGCGCCGCCGAGGCGATGATCGCCGACGTGGTGGTCATCATCAGCGCCTGGCAAAGCGCCAGCAGCGCCACGTTGCGATTGATGCCGGAGAAGAACTTCACCGCGCCAAACTAACCAATCGGGCGCGGAGTCGAAACCGCGTCGCGAACCGCTTCTAGAAATGGCGATAGCCGGCGTTGTCGATGCGGACGGGGACGCCCGATTCGTCGACCACCGACACACCCGAACCTTCCGTCATCGTGCCGATCCGTACGACCGGAACGCGCGCCTTCGCCGCCGCCGCGCGGATGGCGTCGCTGCGATCCGCGGGGGCGGTGAAGGCGAGCTCGTAATCGTCGCCGCCGGTCGCAAGGTCGACGATCCCGACCGCGCCACGATTCAAGGCGGACCGGGACGGGCCGGACAGGGGAATCCGCGATGCCTCGATTCGGGCGCCCAGACGGGACGCCGCGCAGATATGCCCGATATCCGCGATCAGCCCGTCGGACACGTCGACGGCGGCGGAGGCGGGAAGCGCCATGCCGAGGGACAGGCGCGGCTCCGGCACGCGGTAACGGGCGGTAACCGCCTCGCGTGCCTCTTCCGAGAGGCCGAGTTCCTCGCCCAGCAGCGCCCGGAGACCGAGGGCGGCGTCGCCGATGGTGCCCGAAACGTAGACGTGCTCGCCGGCGGCGGCGTTGGAGCGCAGCAGCGCCCTGCCCGGCGCGACCTCGCCGATCGCGGTCAGGGACAGGCAAACCGGGCCGTGCGTCGCCGTGGTATCCCCCCCAGCCAGGGATATCCCGAATCCGGCCTGGTCCGACGCAAGGCCATTCGCGAATTCCCGCAGCCAGTCGAGATCGACCGCATCGGGCATGGCGATGCCGAGCAGATAAGCGCGCGGCCTCGCGCCCATCGCGGCGAGGTCCGACAGGTTCACGCGCAGCAGCTTGCGCGCGATGTCGAAAGGCGGATCCGCGGGAAGGAAATGGACCCCCTCGACGATCGTGTCGATCGCGGTGACGAGTTCGAAGCCTGCCCGGGGCGCGATCAGCGCGGCGTCGTCTAGGAGGCCGAGCGCTCCGGGTTCGTCCGCCGCGAGCGGCGCGAAAAGCTCCCGGATGAGCTCGAACTCACCCGGCCGCGGCCGCCCGGGCACCGGCGGGACCTCCGGACTCCGTGAACTCGTCGCCGCGCAGCCGGCGGGCAACCCTGTCGAGCACGGCATTCGCCATGCCCTTCTCGGCAACGTCGTAGAACGCGTCGGCGAGATCGACATATTCGGAGACCGCCACGCGGGCGGGCGTCGCCGGACGGCCGAGGAGCTCGAAGACGCCCGCGCGGAGGATGCAGGCCAACAGGACCTCGATCCGTTCGAGCGGCCATGACGGGTTCAGCGCGGCGCGGAGGATGTCCTCGATTTCCTCGCGCCTGACGGTCGTTCCGCGAAGAATCTCGGTAAAGAGAGCGCTCTTGGGCGGGACCGGGGTCTCGTTCCGGTCGAGGACGCCGCGCCGGCGATAGCGGAGGAATTCCGCCAGCACGTCCTCGATGGCCGCGCCGGTCATCTCCATCTGGTAAAGCGCCTGAACGGCGGCGAGGCGCGCCGCGCTCAGCCGCGCCGCCTTTCCCGGTCGCGGCCTGTCCGAGCCGGCGCGCCGCGCGGGCATTACCCCTCCAGCCCGAGTCGCGCCTTGAGCTCGATCATGGCGAGGCAGGCGCGTGCCGCCGCGCCGCCGCGATCGGCCTCGTCGCGTCTCGCCCGGTGCATCGCCTGCTCGCCGTTTTCGCACGTGAGAATGCCGTAGCCGATGGCGAGTCCGCGCTGCAAGGCGAGGTCCTGGAGCCCGCGCGCGCTCTCGGTACAGACATAGTCGTAATGCGTCGTCTGTCCGCGAATGACGCAGCCGAGCGCCACGAACCCGTCGAACCGATAGGCCGGATTCGGCCCCTCCATCGCGCGCGCCGCATAGCCGATCGAGGCCGGGATCTCGAACGCCCCGGGCACGGAGAACCGCTCGTAGGTCGCGCCCGCGGCGTCGAGCGCCGCCGTCGCTCCCTCGAAGAGCGCGTCCGCGATTTCATCGTAAAACCGCGCCTCGACGATCATCACATGCGACGCCATGCCCGCTCCCCGCTAAACGACCGGCTCGATCGGCCGGTGCCCGACGATCCTGATCCCGTAGCCCTCGAGCCCG
>JAPPHW010000335.1:1290-7687 GCA_028820945.1 Defluviicoccus sp. | reverse complement strand
TCCTCGACGACAGCCATGACGAGGAGGCGGAGACGTTCGAGTTCGTGCTGTCGGATGCGAAGGGGGCGGTGATCGGCGACGGTGTTGCGGTGGGGACCATCGTGAACGACGACCCGATGCCGGCGGCGTGGCTGGCGCGGTTCGGTCGCACGGTGGCGGAGCAGGCCCTGGACGGCATCGCGGGGCGGATGTCCGCGCCGCGCACGGCGGGCATGCAGGGCGCGATCGCCGGCCAGGCGATGAGCTTCGGCCCGACGGATTCCCCCGGATCGGGGTCCGGGGCAGGCGGGACACCGGCGGCGGGCGCGACGCCCGGCGCGGCCCCGGCGAACGGCCCCGGATCGTTGTCCGGGGCAGTCGGGATCGGCTTCCGTGAAACGCCGCCGCACTCGCAGACCATGACGGCGCGCGACGCGCTGCTCGGCAGCAGCTTCTCGCTGACCGGCGAGGCGGACGGTTCGGGCGGCAGCATGGCGTTCTGGGGCCGGGCGTCGCAAGCGCGCTTCGACGGGCGCGAGGGGACGTTCTCGCTCGACGGCACGGCGACCACGGCGATGCTGGGGGCGGACTACGCCAGGGGCAAGTGGCTCATCGGGCTTGCGCTCGCGCAGAGCGACGGCGAGGGCGACTACCGCGACACGAAGGCGACGCCCCGCCCGCCCGCGCAGATCTGCAGTGACGCCGCCGAACTGTGCGATGGTGCCGTGCGGGCGGGCGACGGCAAGGTGGAGGCGTCGCTGACGGCGGCGGTCCCCTATGCGGCGTTGCGGGTCTCTGAGCGCCTCAAGCTCTGGGGCGCGGCCGGCTACGGCACCGGCGAGGTGACGCTGAAGACCGAACTGGGCGAGAGGCTGAGCGCCGACACGAGCTGGAGCATGGCGGCGGCGGGGATGCGGGGCGACCTGCTGGCGCCGCCCGCCGAGGGTTCCGGCCCGGCGCTGGCGGCGACCTCGGACGCCTTGTGGGCGCGGACCTCCTCGGAGAAGACGGCCCGGCTCGCGGCGTCGGACTCCGACGTGACGCGGCTCAGGGTCGGCCTGGAGGGCAGCTACCATGTTGCGCTGGAGGACGGCGGCAGCCTCGTGCCGAAGCTGGAGGTCGGCGCGCGCCATGACGGCGGCGACGCGGAGACCGGGTTCGGGGTCGAGCTCGGCGGCGGCGTCAAGTGGACCGATCCGGGCCTGGGCCTCTCGCTCGACCTGTCGGGCCGCACGCTGCTGGCGCATGGGAACGACGACCTCAAGGACCGGGGCTATGCGGCCTCGCTGGCCTACGATCCTCGCCCGGCGACGCAGCGGGGCTTGTCGCTGTCGCTTCGCCAGGACTGGGGCGGGCAGGCGCAGGGTGGTCTGGATGCGCTGTTCGCGCCCGAGCCGCTGGGGGACCGCATCGGCTCGGGCGGCGACGGCGAAGCCGAAAGCCGCTGGACGGCGGAAGCGGCATACGGCTTGCCCGTCCTCGGCGGGCGCTTTATTGGCAGCCCCCATGCCGGGCTCGGGCTCGCGGCGGATGCGCGCGATTGGAGCCTCGGATGGCGGCTCGCGCCGGAAGCCGCCAGCGCCCCCGATGTCTCCTTCGGCTTGCGCGCGACACTGAGGGAAAGCGATGGAGCCGGGCCGGAGCACACTGTCGGGATCGAGTTCAGCGCGTCCTGGTGACGGGACCGTGGGCGCGGCCGGTCTTGTCGAGTTCGGGCCGGCTCACGCCCCACAGTTCCATCATGGACGCGATTGCCGTTCCGACCCGCTCGGCAGCCGCTTCGATCTCGCGGTCGCCGACATGGGCGTAGCGCATGGTCATGCGGACATTGCTATGACCCAGAAGGCGGGAGACGACCGGCAGGGGCACGCCGTTGATCGCCGCTTGGCTGGCCACCGTATGCCGGAGGTCGTGCAGGCGGACGTCCCCGATACCGGCCTCGCGACGGACCCGATACCAGAGCCGAAGCCCGGCATGGCGATGCCGGGACGGGTCTTTCGGGGAGGGAAAGACCCAGGAACCGTTGCCTTCCGCCATGCGGCGCGCGACGATCTTTCGTGCCGGCTCGTTCAGCAGGACCGTTCTCGGCCCGGTCTTGCTGTCGCGGAGCTCCAGCCGGTCGCCTTTCGCCTCCTCCCGGCGGAGGCGGACAATCTCGCTCTTGCGGCAGCCGGTGAGCAGCAGAAGGCGGATGATGTCGGCCTGCTGCGCTTCCGACCGGCAACCCCCGGCATGGCGGTCGAGAACGCGGTGAAGACGGGCGATCTCCTCGCGGGCGAGGAAGCGGGTGCGCCGGGCCTCGGGATTGCGCCTTATGCCGCTCACCGGGTTGGCCTCAATGTGGCCGCAGGCGATGGCATGGTTGAGCACCTGCCGCAGCAGGTCCAGCGCCCGGTTGGCTCCTCCGGGGGCGGTCCTGCTGTAGCTCTCGAACCAGCCGAGCGCCATGCTGCGGGTAATCCGGTCGAGGCACCGGGAGCCGAACGCCGGCAGCAACTGGCGTTTCAGCACACTGCGAAGCCCCTTCTGCGTGGAGGGCTTGCAGCGCTCGAAGCAGGCCGCCTTCCAGGGGCCGGCGACGAAATCCCGAAAGAGCGGTGCCGGCTCACGCGTGTCCCCATCCGCCTCGACCCCTTCCGACGCCGCTGCAAGACAGGTGCGGCGCACATCCTCGACCTTGCGCAGCCCTGCCGGGCCGAAGGACAGCTTCTTCACGCCCCGGTCCGTCTTGCGGTGGTAGATGAAGGTCCGGCTGCCGGAAGGACGCACCCGCACGCCGAGACCGGCGACGTTCATGTCCCAGACCGTATATTCACGTTCGTCGGGCCTCAGCCTTGCGATGCCGGCGTCCGTCAGCCTCCTGCGCTTCGGCATGGCTCAAAGCTCCCCGAGAATGGCGGCAAGCGCGTCGGTCGCCTCGCGCACCGAGCGGTCCGACAAATGCGCGTATTTCAGCGTCGTCCGGGCATCGTTGTGACCGAGCAGGCGCGCCGTCGTCATGACGCTCTCGCCCCGCAGGATCGCGATGCTGGCATAAGTGTGGCGGCAATCGTGAAGCCGGGCATCGCCAAGCCCCGCTTCCTCCCGGACCCGGCGCCAGAACTCCTCCAGGATTGCGGCGGACAGGGGCCCCTGCCGCTCCGGCGACGGGAAGACCCAGATGCCCCGGCGCGGAAGGCCGTCGAGGATGTCCCGCGCGGGCGAAGACAGCCAGACGGTCCTGGGCCCGGTCTTGCCGTCGCGCAGGAACAGGCGGCCTTCCCTGTAGTCGGACCACTGAAGCGTCAATATCTCGCTCTTACGGCAGCCGGTGAGCAACAGCAGGCGGATGAACGCAATGTTGCGCGGATACCGCGTCTCATGGCTGTCGAGAACCCGCGCAAGCCTGCGAAGCTCCGTCTCCGACAGGAAGCGTTCGCGTCCCTTGCGTCGATAGCGGCGGATGCCGACGCAGGGATTGCTGCCCTCCGGGCGGTAGCCGTAAAGCTCGGCCTGGCGCATGATGACCGAAAGAATGGGCGCGGACCGGTCAGCCGCCACGGGCGTGGCGCGCAGCGATGCGAACCAGCGTTGCACGTCCTGCTTCGCAATGTCGGCGATGTTCATGCCGCCGAACCACGGGAGGATCGTATTTCGGAAATAGTTCCGGTTGACCTTGAGGGTGCCGGGCTTCCAGTTCCGCCCGTAGCGATTGAAGACTTCCTCGGCCACGGCCTCGAAGAGCTTCTCTTCCGGGAGCGCGGGCGCTTCGTCGCGCCGGATGGCGGCGAGCGCCTCCCTGGCGCGCCGGCGGGCCTCGTCAAGGTCCATGCTGCCAGCATCGCCAATGGTCTTCCAGAGACGCTTGCCCCCGTGCTGGCTGTGGACAAAGAAGCGTTTGGCCCCCGAGGGCAGGACGCGGATGCCGAAGCCCCTCAGCTCCCCGTCGCGAATGTCGTAGGGCGTCTTGCGGGCCTTCAGCGCCTCGATGCGGCTCTCCGAAAGGCGGACACGGGACATGGATATTCCTCCTGCATTCTGTTGCAGGCGGGGGGAAACGCGGTTGCATTTCCGACCCCGGCCTGCGATTGCACGAGGAAAAACAAGCGTTTTATCAACAACTTAGCACCGAAGGTGCGGCGGGCGGTGTTCCTCGCCTGGGGCATGCGCCCGGAGCCTGCTGAGACCGCCGTGGCGCTCATGGTCGAGGCTGACTTGCGCGGCATAGACAGCCACGGCGTCGGCATGCTGCCGACCTACGACCAGCGCCGGCGCGACGGCAGGATCGACCCGCTGGCGGAGGCCCGCACGCTCCGCGAGGGACCCGTTCTGACGCTTGTGGACGCGGGCCACGGCATCGGCCACCCGCCCGCGCGCTTCGCCATGGAGCGGGCCTGCGACAAGGCGGCTCTGGCCGGTCTCGGCGTCTCGGTCGTCGTCCACTCCAACCATTTCGGCGCGGCGGGCGTCTATTCCACCATCGCCGCGGAGCGCGGCCTCATCGGCTTCGCCTGCACCGGCACGACCCAGCGTTCCGTGGTGCCGACCGGCGCCCGCGAGCCACGCTTCTCCACCAATCCCATCGCGTTTGCCGCGAGCCCGGCCGAGGGCGAACCGTTCTCGCTCGACATGGCGACCAGCACCGTCGCGGTCGGCAAGGTCAACATCGCGCGCCGGGCGGGCAAACCCTTGCCGGAAGGCTGGGCCGTGCGCCCGGACGGCCGGCCCGAGACCGATGCGGCCGCCGCCTTCAATGCGAAGCCGAAGCGCCTGACGCCGCTCGGCGGCAACCGCACACTCGGCAGCCACAAGGGCTACGGCCTTGCGATGATGGTGGATATCCTCGCCAGCGTGCTCGGCGGCGCGAATGTGGGCGGCGTCGATCTTGAGACCGGCGAGCCCGGCCGGTTCATCGAGGTCGGCCATTTCTTCCTCGCGCTCGACCCCGCCTTCTTCAATGCCCGGTTCCCCGACGATCTGGGCGCGCTGATGGCGGAGCTGCGGGCGGTGCCGCCGGCCGACCCGGCCCGGCCGGTGCTGGTGCCGGGCGATCCCGAGCATGAGGCGCGGCGCGAACGGCTGGTTGCCGGCATCCCGATGACCGGGACCCTGTTCGAGGAGATCCGCGCCGTCGCGGCCGGCTCGGGCGCGCCCTTCCTGCTGGAGCAGGCATGTCCGGCCGCCGCCTGCTGATCGTCGCCCACGCGCCCTCGCCGAATACGCTCCGGCTGCGGGACGCCGCGGCGGCCGGCGCGCGCCATCCCGATATCGAGGGCGTCGAGACGGAAGTGCTGAGCCCCTTCGATGCGACGCCGGACCATGTGCTCGCGGCGCATGCGCTGCTGCTCGGGACGACGGAAAACCTCGGCTATATGAGCGGCGCGCTGAAGGACTTCTTCGATCGCATCTACTATCCCTGCCTGGAAGAGACCCAGGGCCGCCCCTTCGGCTTCTATATCCGCGCGGGCCATGACGGCACCGGCACGCGGCGGGCCATCGAGACGATTACGACGGGCCTGCGTTGGCGCGCGGTCGCCGAGCCGGTGCTCTGCCGGGGGGAATGGCGGGAGGCGTTTGCCGCCGACTGCGAGGAACTTGGCATGACGCTCGCCGCCGGCCTCGAAGCCGGCGTGTTCTGAACGCTGTCAGCGGCGCGCCGTTTCCTTTGCTGCGAGGTCAGGCGGCCTGCTGGCGCTCGCCTTCCGGCGCGGCGACGAGGCTGTCGATCACGGCGGCGATCAGGCCCTCCAGATCTTCCGAACTCGCGGTGGTGACCAGATTGCCGTCCACGGTGAGCGGCGCCTCGGACCAGACGGCGCCCATCGCCTCGACGCGCGCGCGCGACGCCTCGGCGCCCGTCACCTTGCGGCCCCGGGCGGCTTCCGCCGCAACCAGCATTTCCACCGCGTCGCCCACAATGGCGACGAGCTTGCCGGCTTCCATCATGCCCTTGACCACGCGCCGGGCATGGGCGTTCTCCCTGAGCGCGGCGATGCTGCGCTCCCCGCCCGGCACCAGCAGGCCGTCGAAGTCGCTCGGCAGCGCGTCCGTAATGCGGGTGTCGATGTAGAAATTGTGGCCCCAGGTCCCCTCATGCCAGCCGTTGGCCAGCCCGATCTCATGGCTGATGATGCGGATCGCGGCGCCCTCGGCAGCCAGCGCCTTCTGGGTGTCGGTCATGACGATTTCCTCGAAGCCGTTGGCGACGAGCACGGCGACGGTCATGCCGGAAAGGCGCTTCTGGTCGGACATGGGGCGGTTCTCCTTCCTTCAACCTCGCGGTCCATTCGTCTGTCCGCGACTGTAAGTCTCCCGTCCCGTTCCGCCGTAAACGGCGTCGGGAGCCATGCAGTCATGGGCGCGGAAGATAATTTATGCCCTGCATATAGCCATCTGCCCGCCGCGCTTCAAGCGGGCCGGGCTGTGCCGATTGTCGCAT
>JAPPHW010000335.1:0-1190 GCA_028820945.1 Defluviicoccus sp. | reverse complement strand
GCCCGCAGCCTCGAAAAGAACGGCGAGGGGCTGCACCTCGTGGCGCTTGCCGTGGACGACCTGGAGGCCGCAAAGGCCGAGATGGCCGGGAACGGCGCCAGGCTGATCGAAGCAACCGGTATGGTCTTCGTCCACCCGGCCGACGGCCACGGCGTGCTTTACCAGCTCATCGAGCGGGACTAGGCGGTGGGGGAGGGCGGCGCCTTCGTTCCGGGCACGGAGCGCCGGATAGAGGGCCGCGCCGGCGGGCCGCTCGACGGGCTGACCTTCGCCGCAAAAGACCTGTTCGACGTGGCCGGCCTGCCGACGGGCGGCGGCAATCCCGACTGGCCGGGAAACGACGCTCCCGCCGGGCGCCATGCCTGGGCGGTCGAGACGCTGCTGGAAGCGGGCGCGGCCTTCGTCGGCAAGACCGTCACCGACGAGGTCTCGCTCGGCATTCTCGGCGAAAGCGCCTTCTACGGCACGCCCCTCAACCCAGCGACACCGGACCGGGTGCCGGGCGGCTCCTCGTCCGGCTCGGCCTCGGCGGTTGCTGCGGGTTTGTGCGACACGGCGCTCGGAACCGACACGGGCGGCTCCGTGCGCGTGCCGTCGAGCTTTTGCGGGCTCTACGGCATCCGCCCGAGCTGGGGCCGGCTCGACCTCCGGGGCATGATGTCCCAGGCGCCGGGCTCGGACACGACAGGCTGGTTCGCGCGCGACGCCGGGACCTTCGCGCGCGTCTCCGCCATGCTGTTGCAGGAGGCGGTTCCGGAGGCGCTGCCGGACCGGCTGCTGATCGCCGTCGATGCATTCGGCTTCGCGGACGATGAGGTCGCGGAGGCATTGCGCCCGATGGTGGAGCGACTCGGCCGGATCGTGGGCGCCCCGGAAGAAGTGACGATGGCGCCCCCCGGCCTCTCCGCCTGGGCGAAGGCGCAGCGCACGCTGCAGCCCTGGGAGGCTTGGCTCACCTTCCGCGACTGGCTCGACCGGCGCAATCCGCGCATGGCGTATTCGGTCGCGCGCAATCTCGTGCGCGGCGCGGACATCGCCGAGGCCGACCGGCTCTGGGCGTCGATGGTCCGGGCGGAGGCGCGGGCCCGGCTCGTGCATCTGCTGCCGCCGGGCACGGTGCTCTGCCTGCCGACCACGCCCTTCCCCGCCCCGCTCAAGGGCCTCTCCATATCGGAGCAGGAGGTCTTGCG
>JAPPHW010000149.1 GCA_028820945.1 Defluviicoccus sp. | reverse complement strand
ACCGAGGCGCTTGCCAGCCTCGACATGGAGCGGATGCGCGCGCTCGGCGTACACCCGATGGTGCCGTTCCTCACCCGGCTGCAGATCGACCACGAGCGGGCCAAGACCGCCTGATGATCTGGACCGGCCTGGCGGCGACCGCTCTGGCCGCCTGGATCGGCCTTCTTTGCATGCGCGGAGGTTTCTGGCGTGTCGAGCCGCGTCTCGACGGTGCCTCGGGCGCGGCGTCGGCTCCCGAAAACTGGCCCGAGGTCGCCGCGATAGTCCCGGCGCGGGACGAGGCGGAAACGGTCGGCGAGGCCGTGCGCTCGCTCGTGGAACAGGACTACCCGGGCAGGTTCTCCATCGTCGTGGTCGACGACGAGAGCAGCGACGGAACGGCCCGGATCGCCCGCGACGCCGCCGGGGACGCCGATGTCGCCGTGATCCGTTCGGGCCCGCTCGCCCACGGTTGGAAGGGCAAGGTCTGGGCGCTGTCCGGAGGATTCGCGCGTGTCGCGAGGGAGCGGCCCGATGTCCGGTATCTCTGGCTGACGGATGCCGATGTGGCGCACCCGCCCGACATGCTGCGCGCGCTGGTGTGCGAAGCCGAGGCTCGCTCGCTCGACCTTCTGTCGCTGATGGTCCGGTTGCGCGCGGACTCCTTTTGGGAAAGGCTGCTGATTCCGCCCTTCGTGTTCTTCTTCCGGAAGCTCTACCCGTTCGCCTGGGTCAACGATCCCGGACGGCGGGTCGCGGCCGCGGCGGGCGGCTGCGTCCTGCTGCGGCGGAGCGCGCTGGAGCGGATCGGCGGCATCGGCACGATCCGGGATGCGCTGATCGACGACATCGCGCTCGCCCGGGCGGTAAAGCCGGGCGGTCCGATCCGGCTGGCTCTGACCGGCGGATCGAGGAGCATCCGGCGCTACCCTTCCCTGGGCGGGATCTGGGCGATGGTGGCGCGCTCCGCGTTCGATCTGCTTGGATACTCGGCGCTTGCGCTGGCCGGGACGGTCTTCGCGATGACGATCGTCTATCTCGTACCGCCGGCCCTTGTGCTGTCGTCGCCGCTCCATGGCGATCCGGCGGCGGCCGTTCTCGGCGCTGCCGCCTGGGGTGCGATCGCGCTCGCGGCCTACCCCACCGGCCGGCTCTACGGGCTGTCTCCCTGGGCCGGCCTGGCCTTGTCGGTCGCGGCGGCGCTCTACGTCGCGATGACGGTCGATTCCGCGCGCCGTCATTGGACCGGCGGCGGCCGCGCGTGGAAGTCTCGCGTCTACGCAGCGGAGCGCCGGGGTGGCTGACGCGGCGGCGAAGACGGAGACGCTGGAAACTCCCTCGGGAAAGCGGTCGGGGGACGAGAACTTCCCCGTCGGATCGTGGCTGCTGCCCGCCCGGCTGCGCCCGCACATCGCGGCCTACTATGCGATCGCCAGGACCACCGACGACATCGCCGACAATCCCGACCTTTCGCCCGAAGAGAAGCTCCGCCGGCTCGACGCCTTCGAGTCGGCGGTAAAGGGCGAGACCGCCGGCGAGCCGATCCCCGTGACCGCCCGGCGAATGCGCGAAAGCCTGGCCGCGACGGGGCTCGGCCCGCGCCATGTCATCGACATCCTCGCGGCTTTCAAGCAGGACGCGACCAAGCTGCGTTACGACGATTGGGACGACCTGATGGGCTATTGCATGCTTTCCGCGTCTCCCGTCGGGCGGTATGTCCTGGACCTGCACGGCGAGGACCGCTCCACCTGGAAGGCGTCCGACCCGCTGTGCAATGCGCTCCAGGTGCTGAATCACCTGCAGGACTGCCAGGACGATTACCGAGCGCTCGACCGGGTGTATCTGCCCGAACCCTGGTTGGGGGAGGCCGGAACCAGCGTCGAGGCGCTCGACGCCGACCGCGCCAGCGCCGCGCTGCGCTCCGTCATCGACCGGTTGCTCGACGGCGTCGACGATTTGATGGTGCAGGCCCGGGAACTGCCGGGCGCGGTCAGGAACCGGCGGCTCGCGATGGAAACCGCCATCATCGTCCGTCTCGCCGACCGGTTGAGGGTGCTGCTCAGAGCCGGCGATCCGCTCGCCGGCCGCGTGGCGTTGAGCCGCTGGGATTTCGCCCGCGCGGGCATAGGCGGCATTTTCGGCGGGCTGCTGTTCGGTCGATAGGGCGCGCGCCGAACCGGGGCCCGCCGTTCAGGAATCGTGGTTCTCCTTCGGCGGCGCGGGCGCGCGGCTCGCCTCCGCCCTGAGGAAGGCGACCTTTTTCCTGATTTCCTTCACCAGCTCTCCCACGCCCCGTTTGCGCAATATCGACGCGTACTCGGAGCGCTTGGTCGCCACTTCGCTGATCGAGCCCTTGAGATAGATGTCGATGGCGCGCCATCCGCCGTCGAAACGGCGGACGAGATAGTTCAGTTTCGTGTTCCTCCTCCCCGGCCGGGTCTGTTGCGTCCCGTCTACGCGGGTTTTGACCAGAACCGTATCGGGACGCAGCGAAGCCGTCTCCAGAACCCGGAAAGACTGGCCCGAATACCCGTCGAAGCGGTGCGCGTAGGTCGCGGCGACCAGGTCGGAGAAGGCGGAGGCGAATTCGTTCTTCTCTGCCGTCGAGAAACGCTTCCAATTGCGCCGTCCGGCGACCGTCCGGCTCATCGACCGGAGATGGAAAGCCTTCCCGATCGCCGGGGCGAGCGCTCGATAGCGGCCTTCGTAACCGAGCGTCCCGGCCTCTTTCATCACCTGCAGGAGCGTGGCATGAAACGTCTCGATGACCTTCGCGGGTTCGGGATCGGCGGCTGTCGCCGGCGCCGAGAGGAGCGTCGCGAACGTCAGCGTCCCGACCGCCAAACGAAAGGAGAGGCTCGGAACCGTCATCGGGACTCCTTCAAGCCGGGGCAGCCGCCGGCCGCATTCGGACATCGTACCGTCTGCCGGGCACCGGAGATATGTTTGCGACACGGTGCGTTCCGGTGCCGCGTGCCGGATCGCGCTCCCGGCGTCGGGCGATTGGAAAACAGTCCCCTCATGGTTTAATAATCTTCGGCAGGTTCGAGAGGTAAATGCCGCATGAGCGTCGCGCTGTCCCAGCAGTTGCGTATCGGCGCCTATATCGCGAAGCAGCGGTTGCTCGGAGTGCGGCGATATCCGCTGGTCCTGATGCTCGAACCGCTGTTCAGATGCAACCTGGCCTGCGCCGGCTGCGGCAAGATCGACTATCCCGATTCGATCCTGGACAAGCGAATGAGCGTCGAGGATGCGATCGGCGCGGTCGAAGAGTGCGGCGCTCCGGTCGTGTCCATCGCCGGCGGCGAGCCTCTGATTCATCGCGAGATCGGGAGGATCGTGGAAGGCATCGTCGCGCGAAAGCGGTACGTCTATCTGTGCACCAACGCGCTGCTGCTGGAAAAGAAGCTTCACCTCTTCGAACCGGGCCCGTTCTTCTCGTTCTCCGTCCATCTCGACGGTACGCGCGAGGTGCACGACCGTTCGGTCTGCAAGGAGGGCGTTTACGACAAGGCGGTCCACGCGATTGCCGCGGCGATCGACGGGGGTTTCCGGGTGTCCGTCAACTGCACCCTGTTCGACGGCGTCGACGCGGAAGAGGTGGCGGCGTTCTTCGACACTATGACCGGGCTCGGGGTCGACGGCGTCACGGTGTCGCCCGGATACGCCTACGAGCGCGCTCCCGACCAGCAGCATTTCCTGAACCGCCGCAAGACCAAGCGATTGTTCCGCGCCGTGTTCGAGCGCGGCCGCGGGAAGAAGTGGCCGCTCAACCATTCCCCGCTCTATCTCGATTTCCTCGCCGGCAACCGGGACTATCGCTGCACGCCCTGGGGCAATCCTACCCGCAACGTCTTCGGCTGGCAGCGCCCGTGCTACCTGCTCGGCGAGGGCTACGCGGCGTCTTTCCGCGAACTGATGGACGAAACGGACTGGGAATCCTACGGCACGGGCAACTACGAAAAATGCGGCGATTGCATGGCCCATTGCGGGTATGAGGCAACGGCCGTGGAAGATCTGGCCTCGAACCCGTGGAAGTTGCTCACGTTCGCCCTGTCGGGCGTGCGCACCGAAGGGCCCATGGCCCCCGAGATACCGCTCGGCGATGCCCGGCCCGCGCAATATGTCTTCGCGGAACTGGTCCGGCGACGCGCCGCGTCAGGCGAAGAAACCGAAGCGGAACTCGCCCAGCACAGCGACGCCGCGTAGCGCGCGGAGCGCTCGCCGATAATCCCGGGCCAGGCGGATCGATGCCGGGAGGTCCTCCGGTCGCCTGAGGCTTTCCATCAGCAATCGTCCCGCGCGCGGTCCGCCTTCGGGAGAAAGCGCCGAGAGAAGGGATGGCGGCAGGGGCCGCTCCGCCGGGTCCGCGATAACCCGAACCGCCGCTACGGGCAGCCCCGCCCCGGCGGCGATCCGCGCCACCGCGTGGCTTTCCATGTCGACGGCGGCCGCGCCCGATGCGCCGGCAAGGGCCGCCTTGGCCGCGACGCCCGCAACGGGACTCTCCGTCCCCGCGACGGGCGCGCTGACGGTGTCGAGCCCGGATGCCAGCTCGGCGCCGAGCCGTGCCGTCCAGTCTCTGTCGATCTCGAATACGTCGCCCGCCGGGCCGACGATCCCGCTCGCGACGACCACGGTCCCCGCCGAAAACCCCGGCCGCAGACCCCCCGCGGTGCCGAAGCTGAGCAGCCCGGCCGCGCCCCCCTCGACCAGCGATCGGGCGAGGGTCTCCGCCCGTGTCGCCGAGGCGGCGGCGCAGACGATACGGACGTCTTCGTTGTTGCCGCCGCGGGCGGCCCGGGCCTCGGCCGGAAGGCCCGTGACGATCCCCAGCCGCCGCCCGGGAGTCACAATCCGAAGGGTGAAGTCTTCGCGTTGCCGCCGCGAAGACGGCGGTAGCGGGCGAGCGCCCAGACGGGGAAATAGGCGCTGTAGCCGTGATACTTGAGGTAGAAGACACGGGGAAATCCCACCGCGTTGTAGTGGTCTTCCCGCCACGACCCATTCTCGCGCGGCGCGTCGAGCAGGTATTCGATACCGCGGCGGACCGCGGTGCCGTCGACCTCTCCCGCGGCCATCAGGCCGAGCACCGCCCAGGCCGTTTGGCTGGGCGTGGAGGATTTCGCCTCGTCCCGGCGGTCGGGCCAATAGCTCGCTCCGTCCTCGCCCCAGCCGCCGTCGTCGCGCTGACGCTGCTGCAGCCACCGGACCGCCCGCCGGACGTGCGGCGATGCCGGGTCCTCTCCGACCGCGTTGAGCGCCGTCAGCACGCTCCACGTGCCGTAGACGTAGTTGGTTCCCCACCGGCCGTACCAGGACCCGTCTTTTTCCTGCTCGCGAATCAAGAATTCGACGCCGCGCGCCACCGGAGGATCGTCCCGGGAACGGCCGAGCTGAGCCAGCATTCCGACGCAGCGCGCGGTCACGTCCGACGTCGGGGGATCCAGCAGCGCGCCGTGGTCGGCGAAGGGAATGCTGTCGAGATAGTGCTTGTTGTTGTCGACGTCGAAAGAGCCCCAACCGCCGTTGGAGCTCTGCATGCCGACGACCCATTCCGCGCCGCGCTTGACGGAGTCGTCGACGCCGGTTCGCCGCGCGCGGTCTATCGCCATCGCGACGACCGCCGTATCGTCGGTGTCGGGATAGTAGTCGTTGCGGTATTCGAACGCCCAGCCTCCGGGGGCGAGCCCCGGGCGGGCACGGGCCCAGTCGCCCTTCACGTCGGTGATCTGCTCGTTTACCAGCCATCCGGAGGCGCGCTCGGCCGCGGCTTCGTTATCCGCTCCGCCGGCTTCCATCAGCGCGTGCGCCGCGAGCGCGGTATCCCACACCGGGGACAGGCAAGGCTGGCAGAAGGTGTGCTCTTTCCGCGCGACGAGGAGTTTCCTGATCGCGCCGAGGGCATCGGCATAGCGCGGATCGTCTTTCCCGTAACCGAGCGTATGAAACGCCATGACCGTGTTGGCCATCGCCGGGAATATGCCGCCCAGCCCGTGCTCTCCGTTGAGACGCTTCCCGATGAAGTCGATCGCCCGGTCGAGCGCGCGCCGCCGGAGCGCCGGCGGGCTCAACGGGGTGAGCAGCCGCAGCGCGCGATCGCCCGCCAGAAATACGGTATCGAGAAGTCCGCCCGTCGGTTTGACCAAGGGGGGACATCGTTCCCAGGGGTTTCGGCGGAAAAGCTCCCCGACATTCGCGTTTCGAGGGTTGGCCGCGGCCGGCCTGCGATCGAGAAGCACCAGAAGGGGCACGATCACCGTGCGGGACCAATAGGAGACCTTGTCGAGATGGATGGGGAACCAGCGCGGCAACAGCATGATCTCGAGCGGCATCACCGGCACCGCCCGCCACGGGAGCTGCCCGAACAGAGCCAGAGAGACGCGGGTGAACACGTTGCACTGCCCCGCCCCGCCCCGCTCGAGAATCGCCTCGCGGGCCCGCCGCATGTGAGGGGCTTGCGGATCGTCGCCCACGCATTTGAGCGCGAAATAGGCCTTTACCGATGCGCTGACGTCGGCGTCGCCATCGTGGAACAGCGGCCAGCCGCCATCCTTTCCCTGGCGGTCCCGGATGTAGTCGGCGAGCCGGTCCTCGAGCACGGGGTCGATGTCGTCGATGAAATGCTCGAGAAGGATGTACTCGGCCGGGATCGTCGCATCGGCTTCGAGCGGGAATACCCAGTGGCCGTCGGAGGACTGCCGGGCGCGGAGGGACGCTCCGGCGGCTTCGATGGCGCGGTCGACGCGCGCTTCCAGTTCCTGCGTTGGGTCCGGTCCGGTCGAGGCGATGGGTGCGCTTGGCCGGGTCTCGCCGGCCATGCGTTCCCACGTGGAACCTTCCACCGAGCCCCTCCGAATCGCTACCGATAGTCCGAACCGGCCAACCGACCGGCCCGCTACCATAACTGGTTTCGCCTCCTCCGTCTGTCCAGAATCCTCGGTAAGTCAGGCAAATACGCCGTGACGAAGGGCGATCAGGATCTTCTCCGGCCTGGATATCCGGACGGGGACGTCAAGCCCGGTCCAGCCCCGTTCCTCCAGCGCTTCCAGAAGCCGCCGATAGTGCACCATCATCACCACCGCCGGACGAAGCGCGCGGCGATCGCATTTCTCCAGCGCCGCCATGGCTTCGGCGAACCTGTCTTTCGCGATCCGCGCCAGGGTGTCGCAAACCCCCGGGATCGCGGGGTGACCGAGAACGTCGCGCGGCTCCCCGACCTCTATGCCGGCCTCGGTCAGCAATTCCCGCGGCAAATAGAGCCTGCCGCGTTCCGCGTCCTCCATCAAATCGCGCAGGATATTCGTGAGCTGCAGCGCCGTCCCCAGCGCAAGCGCGAACGCTTCGGCGTGGGCGCCGCTTGCTCCGAAGGCGCGTATCGAAAGGAGACCCACCGCACCGGCGACCCGATGGCAATAGAGTTCGAGCCGGTCGAAGCCCGGCGCCTTGAGACCGTCGCCGAGATCCATCTCCATGCCGTCGATCACCGCGAGGAAATCCTTCCGGCGCATGCCGAAACGGCCGACCGGCTCGACGAGGGCGCGGGCGGTCGGAAACGCGGGGTTGCCGGAGTAGAGAGAATCGATCTCGTCGCGCCACCTGTCCAGGCGCCGTCGCTTGTCGTCGGGCGATCCCTCCCCGTCGGCGATGTCGTCGACCTCACGGCAAAAGGCGTAGATCGCGAACATCGCTTCCCGGCGGGCCCGCGGCAAAAAGCGCATCGCCCAGTAGAACGAAGTGCCGGAAGCTACGGTGACGGCGCGGACAT
>JAPPHW010000076.1 GCA_028820945.1 Defluviicoccus sp. | reverse complement strand
CCCGCCCTCCGAGCATCCCAGCGGTTCCCCCTCATGCATCCGGTCGCGGAAGACATTCTGACATTCTGGTTCGAGACCGCCGACCTCTCCGCCGTGTTCGAGCGGAGGCAGGTCTGGTTCCGTTCGACGCCCGAGTTCGACCGGGAAATCGCCGAGCGTTTCGGGGAAATCCAGGAGCGTGCCGCCGGCGGGGCGTTCGACGGCTTCGTCGGGACGCGGGAGGAGTGCCTCGCTCTGATCCTCACGCTCGACCAGTTCCCGCGCAACATCTTCCGGGGCACGCCGCGCGCCTTCGGCTCCGACGCCAAGGCGCGCGAGATCGCCCGGATCGCGCTGGACCGGGGCCATGACGAAGGGCTTTGTCCGGCGTTCAAGGTGTTCTTCTACCTCCCCTTCGAGCACAGCGAGAGCCTTGCCGACCAGGAGCGCGCGCTGACGCTCTACCGGGGGCTCGGCGAGGAGCGTGCACTGCAGGCCGCGATCGGCCACCACGACGCGATCCGCCGCTTCGGACGCTTCCCCCACCGCAACGCGGTGCTCGGGCGCGAAGACACGCCGGAGGAGGCGGAGTACCTCAAGGCGCCGCCAAGCTGGGGGCTGACGGCGGCCGAGTTCGCCGAGTGGGAGCGCGAAAAGGAAGAGCGGGAACGGGCCACCGCCGTCTGACGCGTTACGGGGAAGAGGGGATGGAGGAGAGATACACCAAGGGGTTCCCGGTCTCGTGGGAGCAGCTTCACCGGGACGCCCGGGCGCTCGCCTGGCGGCTGGCCTCGCTGGGGCCGTGGAACGGGGTCATCGCGGTCACACGCGGCGGGCTGGTGCCGACGGCGATCGTCGCCCGCGAGCTCGAAATCCGCATGATCGATACGGTCTGCGTGACCTCCTACGACTGGAAGGACCAGGGCGGGATCGAGGTCCTCAAGGGCATCGAGGGGGACGGCGAGGGGCTCCTGATCGTCGACGACCTGGTCGATACCGGGCAGACCGCCTCGCTGGTCCGCGACATGCTGCCCAAGGCGCATTTCGCCACCGTCTACGCCAAGCCGGCCGGGCGGCCGACGGTCGATACCTTCATCACCGAGGTCAGTCAGGACACCTGGATCTACTTCCCCTGGGACATGGAGCTCCAGTTCGTCCAGCCCATCGTCCAGGCGACGCCGCCGGGGTGACTGGGGCCCTGCGCCCGGCGCCGCACCTTCCGAACCGGTTCCTCGGGCTCGGAACGGCCGTGTCGAAATACGCCGATCACGCAGCCGCGAATCGCTCCACCGAGATTTCATCGGCCCGGTGGCGGGCCTGCCACAGGTCGTAAGCCGTCTGCATTCCCAGCCAGGTCTCGGGCGTCGAACCGAAGGCTTTGGAAAGCCGTATCGCCATCTCCACCGAAACGCCGGTGCGCTCGTTCACCAGTTCCGAGAGCGCCTGCCGCGTGACGCCCAGCCCCTCCGCGGCCCGGGTCACCGTAAGCCCCAAGGGTTCGAGGCATTGCCGCTTCACGATGCCGCCCGGATGGGGTGGGTTATGCATGCCCATGTCCGGTCTCCTCAGTGATAGTCAACATAGTCCACATCGACCGCCGCGCCATCCTCGAACCGGAACGTCACGCGCCAGTTGCCGGATACCGAAACCGCCCAACTGGCCTTCAGCGGTCCCTTCAATTCGTGCAGGCGGAAACCCGGCAAGTTCATGTCTTGCGGCCTGCTGCTGAGATCGAGCGCCGCCAGGATGTCACGCAGCTTCTCGACATGCGCCGGCGCCACGCGTCGTGCCGTCCTGCCGTCGTAGAGCGCCTTCAGACCCCGATGACGAAACGACGCGATCATTGCACGAGCTTACTCTGTCGCCTGACAACTGACAATTGTCGGTCATTTCGCGCCGTACGCGTCGACCCGTTCGAGACGCGCAGGGCGTACCGCGCACCTTCCGCGCCTTCCGCCGCGCTCCTATAATCGCCGGCCTTCGAGGCCAACGGAGGCCGGGCGAGGCGTGGCCGGGCGATCGATCCGAATCCTGCTCAACGGCGAGCTCTGCGAGATCCGCGGCGTGCCGCCCGCGACGACGGTGCTCGACTGGCTGCGGACGGAGAAGCGCCTCACCGGCACCAAGGAAGGCTGCGCCGAGGGCGATTGCGGCGCCTGCACGGTGGTGCTCGGCATCCCCGACGGCGCCGGGCTGCGCCACGAGGCGGTCAACAGCTGCCTGATAACGGTGCCGCAGCTCGCGGGCCGGGCGCTCGTCACTGTCGAGGGGCTGGCCGCGAACGGGCGGCTGCATCCGGTCCAGCAAGCGATGGTCGAGGCCGATGCGAGCCAGTGCGGGTTCTGCACACCCGGGATCGCGATGGCGCTCTACGCCTTCCTGGAAGGCGGGGAGGAGCCGCAAGACGAGACGATCCACGACGCGCTCGCCGGCAACCTTTGCCGCTGCACCGGCTACCGGCCGATCGTCGATGCGGCGCGAAAGGCGGAGCGCACACCCGCTACACTGCCCGCCGCGCCGGTGCCGGAGGCCGAGCCCGATTACGAGGCCGGGGCGCAAACTTTCTTCGCGCCCCGCACGCTCGACGAGCTGCTCGCGCTGCGGGCCGAATACCCGGACGCTCCGATCCTCGCCGGCGGCACCGATCTCGGCCTCCTCTTCTCCAAGGAACGCCGTGCCTTCGACGCCATAGTCTCGGTCGCGCGGGTGGAAGAGCTTTGCCGGCTGGAGGTCCGCGCGGACGAGATCGAGATCGGAGCGGCGGTGACCTATACCCAAGCGCTGCCGGTGCTCGACGCCGAATATCCGGGGATGGGGGAGTTGATCCGGCGGATCGGCTCCCGCCAGATCAGGAATCTCGGCACGATCGGCGGCAATATCGGCAACGCTTCGCCCATCGGCGATACCCTTCCCTGCCTGATCGCGCTCGACGCGAGGCTGATGCTGCGCGGGGTGGACGGCGCCCGCGAAATGCCCCTCGAGGATTTCTTCATCGACTACCGCAGGACCGATCTGCGCCCGGGCGAGGTTATCGAGGCGGTGCGCGTGCCGCGGCTCGCGTCCGATGAAATCTTCCGCACCTACAAGGTCTCCAAGCGCTACGACCAGGACATTTCGGCGGTGATCGGAGCCTATCGCCTGACCGTCGGGGACGGGCGCGTGACCGATGCCAGGATCGCCTATGGCGGCATGGCGGCGACGCCGAAGCGCGCGCGCGGAGCCGAACGGGCGCTGATCGGCGCGGCGTGGTCGGAATCGTCGGTCGCGGCGGCGAGGCGCGCCATCGCGGACGATTTCGAACCCATCGACGATTTCCGCGCCGGCGCCGGCTATCGCGCGACCGTCGCCGCCAACCTGCTGGATCGCCTCTATCTCGAGACGGCGGGCGGCACGGACGCGCCGACCGGGGTGTTCGCGCTGTGACCGCCGCCGCGCTCAAGGGCGGGGTCCACCGCGCATGGCGTCACGACAGCGCCGAGAAGCACGTCACCGGGCGCGCGGTCTATATCGACGACATGCCGCCGGTCCCGGGCACGCAGGAGATCTGGCTCGCGACCAGCCCGCACCCGCACGCGCGCATCGTCTCCATCGACTGCGAGGCGGCGCGGGCGGTCCCCGGGGTGAGCGCCGTCGTCACCGCCGCCGACATCCCGGGCGTCAACGACGTAGCCCCGATCTTCTCCGGCGAGCCGATCCTGGCCGACGGGGTCGCCGAATATGTCGGCCACCCCATCGCCGCCGTCGCCGCCTCCGACCGCGACGCCGCGCGGCGGGCGGCGGCGTCGGTCGAGGTCGAGTACGAACTGCTGGAGCCGATACTCTCCATCGAGGAGGCGCTCGAGCGCGAGAGCTACGTCGCGACGCCGCAGGTCATGAAGCGGGGCGACGCGGCCGCCGCCATCGCCTCCGCGCCGCACCGGATCGCGGGCGAGGCGGGGTGCGGCGGGCAGGACCATTTCTACCTCGAAGGCCAGGTCGCGCTCGCCGTGCCGCAGGAAGATTCCGACATGCTGGTCTATTCCTCGACCCAGCACCCGACCGAGGTCCAGCACGGCGTCTCGCACACGCTCGGCGTGCCGGCCAACGCGGTCACCGTCGAGGTCAGGCGGATGGGCGGCGCGTTCGGCGGCAAGGAGAGCCAGGCCACCGTCGTCGCCGCTATCGCCGCGGTGCTCGCGCGCGCCTCCGGCCGGCCGGCGAAGCTCCGTCTCGCGCGCGACGACGACATGATCGTGACCGGGAAGCGGCACGACTTCCTGTTCCGCTACGAGGCCGGGTTCGACGACACCGGCCGGATCGCCGGGCTCGACATCCTGTTCGCCGCGCGGGCCGGGAACGTCGCCGACCTCTCGACCTCGGTGATGGGGCGCGCGCTGTGCCACGCCGACAACTGCTACGACATCCCGAACGCGCATTTCCGCGGCTATTGCTGCAAGACCAACACGGTGTCGAACACCGCGTTCCGGGGCTTCGGCGGGCCGCAGGGGATGGTCGTCATCGAGCTCGCGATCGAGCATATCGCGCGCACCCTCGGGCTCGACGTCGAGGCGGTGCGCCGGGCCAACTATTACGGGGAGGCGCCGAAGAACGTCACGCCCTATGGACAGATCGTCGACGACAACATCGTCGGGGAGGTGGTCGACGGCATTTCCCAAAAGGCGGATTACGAGGCGCGCAGGCGCGAGGTCGCGGCATTCAACGAATCCAGCCCCGTCGTCAAAAAGGGCATCGCGATGGTGCCGATCAAGTTCGGCATCTCGTTCAACGTCAAGAGCCTCAACCAGGCCGGCGCGCTGGTCCACGTCTATACCGACGGCAGCGTCCACCTGAACCACGGCGGGACCGAGATGGGGCAGGGGCTCTACGTCAAGATCGCCCAGGTGGTGTCGGAGGCGTTCCAGATCGACCTCGACCGCATCCGGGTCTCGCCCGCCTCGACGGACAAGGTGCCCAACACCTCGGCCACCGCGGCCTCGTCCGGTTCGGACCTCAACGGCATGGCGGCGCTGGACGCGGCGAACCGGATCAAGGAGCGGATGACCGGCGTCGCGGCGGAGCATTTCGACGTCGCGCCCGGTGAAATCCACTTCGCCGGCAACCGTATCTATGCCGGCAACCGCAGCCTCGCCTTCGAGGAGCTGGCGAAGATGAGCTGGGCGGAGCGCGTCTCGCTCTCTGCCACCGGCTTCTACCGCACGCCCGACATTCACTGGGACCCCGAGACGATGCAGGGCCGCCCGTTCTTCTATTACGCCTACGGCGCTTGCATCGCGGAGGTCGCCATCGACACGTTGACCGGTGAGAACCGGGTGCTGCGCGCCGACATCCTCGAGGATTGCGGCTCCTCGCTGAACCCGGCGATCGATCTCGGCCAGATCGAAGGCGGGTTCGTGCAGGGGATGGGCTGGGTGACGATGGAGGAGCTCTGGTGGGACGGCGAGGGGCGCCTCCGGACGCATGGCCCCTCGACCTACAAGATCCCCGGCAGCCGCGACGTCCCGCCCGTCTTCAACGTCCACATCCTCGAGGATTCGCCCAACCCGCACCCGACGATCTTCCGTTCCAAGGCGGTGGGCGAGCCGCCGCTAATGCTGGCGCTGTCGGTCTGGCTCGCGATCCGTGACGCGGTGTCCGGGCTTGCCGGCCATCGGCGCTTCGTGCGCCTCGATCCGCCGGCGACGCCTGAACGGGTGCTGGCGGCGGTCGAGGAGGTCAGGGCGCCGTGAAGCTCGCCGAGCTCAACGAGTTTTCGCGCGAGGAATTCACCGCCGCGCTCGGCCCGGTCTTCGAGCATTCTCCGTGGATCGCGGGCGAGGCCTGGGCGGCACGGCCCTTCGCCTCGGTCGAGGACGTGTTCGAGGCGATGACAGCGGCGATCGCCGCGGCCGGGGACGACATGAAGCTCGACCTGATCCGCGCCCATCCCGACCTCGCCGGCAAGGCGGCGCGGGCCGGGGCGCTGACCGAGCACTCGACGCGCGAGCAGCAGGGCGCCGGGCTCGACCGGCTGAGCGATGAGGAGTTCGAGCGCTTCCACCGGCTCAACGCGGCCTATCGCGACCGCTTCGGTTTTCCCTTTATCGTTGCGGTCCGATTGCATACGAAGGACAGTATTCTGGAGGCCTTCGAGCGGCGCCTCGCCAACGACGAAGCGGCCGAGATGGAAGAGGCGTTGCGCAATATCGGTCTGATCGGCCGGTTCCGGCTGTTCGACCTGTTGCAGGACTGAGACGCGGCGATGGAAACGATCCTCAGCGAGTGGGTCAATCTGGTCCTCCGGTGGGCCCACATCATCACCGGTATCGCCTGGATCGGCTCGTCGTTCCTGTTCATGTGGCTCGACAGCCATCTGGAGAAGCCCGACCCCCCGCGCAAGGGAGTCGAGGGCGAACTCTGGATGACCCACAGCGGCGGGTTCTACGTCGTCGAGAAGATGGACCTCGCGCCCGAGGAGGTGCCGCGCACCCTGCACTGGTTCAAGTGGGAGGCGGCATGGACCTGGATCACCGGCTTCCTGCTGCTCTGCCTGATGTACTATTACGGTGCGGAGATCTACCTGATCGACCGCTCGGTCGCCGACCTCTCCAGGCTCGAGGCGATCGCCATCGGCATCGCGCTACTGGCCGCGTCCTGGTTCGTCTACGACGCGCTCTACAAATCGCCGCTCAGGCACCGTGGCGCCGTGGTCGAGTGCATCGGGTTCGGGCTGCTGATCCTGGTGGCTTACGGGCTCACCCACGTCTTCAGCGCGCGCGGCGCCTACATGCATGTCGGCGCGATGCTCGGCACCATCATGGTCGCCAATGTGTGGATGATCATCATCCCGGCGCAGCAGAAGCTGGTCGACGCGACCAAGGCCGGCACAGCGCTCGACGCGCGGCTTGCCTTCAACGCCAAGCAGCGCTCGGTCCACAACAACTACATGACCCTGCCGGTCATCTTCATCATGATCTCCGCCCACTACCCGAGCACGTTCGGCCACGAACATGCCTGGGCGGTGCTCATCGTGGTGTTCATCGCGGGCGCGCTGGTGCGCCATTGGTTCAACTTGCGCAACGCGGGGCAGAGCCGGCTGTGGCCGATCCCGGCGTCGGTGGTTCTCATCCTCGCGGTGGTCTATGCGAGCCTCCCCGGCGAGACGATGACCGCGGAGGACGAGGACGCCGACCCCGTCACCTTCGCCGAGGCCTACGACATCGTCGCCAGGCACTGCGTCTCCTGCCATGCCGCGAAGCCGTCCGACGAAAATCTCGACAAGCCGCCCAAGGACATCGCCTTCGACACCGCCGAGCAGATCCGCGACCAGGCGCCCAAGATCCGGGCCGTCGCGGTGCTGACCAGGACCATGCCGGTCGGCAACGAGACCGAGATGACCGACGAGGAGCGCCGCATCCTCGGGCGCTGGATCGCCGAGGGCGCGGAGATTGAATAGGCGCAGGCAGCGCGCCTTCGCAGCCGCGCTGCTTTTCCTCGCGGCGACCCTTTCCACGCAGGGCCGCGCCCAGTCGCCGGCGCTCGCGGACGGAAACTGGCCCGCCGTCGACGGGTACGCGGACAATCTCGGCACCGCGGTCACGCTCGAAAGCACGAGCCCGTTCGGGCTTTCCGATGTCCGCGCGGCGACGGGCGAGCCGACGGAGGTGCCCGCGACGCTTTTCCTGCCGGCGGATCGGAAGAAGGGTATCCGGGTGCCGGCGGTGGTGCTCCTGCACGGCGCGGCCGGCGTGCTCTACCAGCGCGAGCTGACCTACGCCCGCCAATTCGCGGCGATGGGCGTCGCCGCGCTGGTGATCGACGTGTTCGGCGCCCGCCGCG
>JAPPHW010000219.1 GCA_028820945.1 Defluviicoccus sp. | reverse complement strand
AACGGAAAACCCCCTCATCCCGAGTAGGCGCGACAGCGCCGTATCGAGGGACGCGTCCCGCTTGCGGCTCCGGGAGCGACGGGCGACACTTGCGGCGCCCCGACCCAAGGGAGTCCGCCGATGCATCCGGTGCAGTTGTTCCACTGGCACTTCATGGCCTACCCGTATTTGCCGCCCGATTTCGACGAGCGGTACGACACCGGCTGGGTGACGGTGCCCAACAGCCTGTGGGACCGCGAGAAGACCGACGGGCTCTACCAGGAATATATCGACCAGTCGGTCGAGGCGGCGGGTCTCGGCTTCGACGGGCTGGTACTGAACGAGCACCACCAGAATATCTACGGGCTGATGCCCTCCCCCAACATCGTCGCCGCCGCGCTGACCCAGCGCACCGAGCGGGCGAAGCTGGTCGTGCTCGGCAACCTGCTGCCGCTCCACCTCAACCCGCTCCGCGTCGCCGAGGAATACGCGATGATCGATTCGATCTCGGGCGGGCGGCTGATCGCGGGCTTCGCCGTCGGCGGCGGGCCCGAGGCCTACAACTACAACATCCCATCGCCGCAATCGCGCCAGCGCTTCTGGGAGGCGGTCGACCTGATCCTCAGGACCTGGACCGAGGACGGGCCGTTCGAGCACGAGGGGCCGTCCTACCCGCTGCGCTACGTCAATATCTGGCCGAAGCCGCGCCAGACGCCGCACCCCAAGGTGTGGATCCCCGGCAGTCTCAGCGCCGAGACGATGGACAACGTGGCGAAGCGCGGCTTCGACTATTTCCTTTCGTCCCGCACCCACGGGGCGGCGACCCGCCAGGCGCGCGAGCGCTTCGCGGAGATCCTGAAGCGCAACGGCGACAGCTACAACCCGTTCCGCATGGGAGTGCTGCTCTCGGTCTATGTCGGCGAGACCGACGAACGGGCGAAGGAAGAGGCGGAGGAGGGGGTGTGGTACTTCCTCAAATACTGCCTCAAGGGCCACCTCAGGCGGACCGGGCGGACGCTCACCTTCGGCCCCGGCGTGCCCTCGCAGTCGGTGCGGTCTTGGCGGGCCTATCTGGAGAACTCGACCGCCGGCGCGCCGATGCTGGGCGACGCCGAGGACTGGGACGAGCTGGAATCCAAGGCCTCGATCGTCGTCGGAAGCCCCGCCACCGTGCGCGAGAAGCTGTGGGACCTGATCGAGCAGGCCGAGGTCGGGAACCTGCTGATCCAGTTCCATTTCGGCAACATGGAGGACGCGCTCGCCAGGAAGAGCGCGCGGCTGTTCGTCGAGGAGGTGGCGCCGGCGCTGCGCGAGCGCTCGGCCGATCTGTTCGCCCGCAAGTACCCGGGCCTCGCCGACCGCCCCGCCGCGAGCGCCGCCGAATGAGCGGGCGCGCGGTCGCGCTGCCGCGGGGGTGCACGGTCGAGCTCGCCGAGGCGGGAGACGGTCCGACCGTGGTCTACCTGCACGGGATCGCCGACATCCACGGCGCATCGTTCGGCTGGCTGCCGTTCCACGAGGCGCTGGCGGAACGCTTCGCGCTGGTCGCGCCGGCCCATCCCGGCTGCGCAGAGAGCTCCGAGGACGAGGCGCTGGAGACCGTCGACGACCTCGTCTTCCACTATCTCGAGCTGTTCGACGCGCTCGGCCTGGACACGCTCCGCCTCGCGGGTTCCTGCATCGGCGGCTGGATCGCGGCCGAGATCGCGGTGCGCCATCCGGAACGCGTCGAGCGTCTCGCATTGGTCGGCCCGACCGGTCTGTTCGTCTCCGGCGCGCCGATCGCCGACCTGTTCTGGGAGACCCATCCCGCCGACGGGGTCTCGTTCGCCGGGCTGCGCGCGCTGCTGTTCGGCGACGGCGAGTCGGAGATCGCGCGCGAAATGTTCCCCGACCTGCGCGGCAACATTGACCGGGAGGTGCTGCGCTACAAGCTGTTCCGCTTCGCCTCCCGCGTGGGGTTCAACCCGCCCTACCTGCACAACCGCCGCCTCGCCGGGCGGCTCGCGCGCTACCGTGCCCCGGCGCTCGTGGTGCAGGGCGCGGACGCCCGGCTGGTGCCGCGCCGCCACGTCGAGGTCTATGCCGGGGGGTTCGGCGACGCCCGGCTGGAGACGGTGGAGGGCGCCGGGCACAGCGCCTTCGCAGAGCGCCCAGACGCGGTCGCCGGCCTCGTCGCGGACTTCCTCGCAGCCCCGTGATCCGCGCCCTCGGCCGCGCCGACCGAACCGGCATCCTCGCCGTCGTCGACGCGGCGGCGGAAGCCTATCGCGGCATCATCCCGCCCGACCGCTGGAAGGAGCCCTACATGCCGGCGGAAGAGCTCGCCGCCGAAATCGCGGCGGGCATCGCCTTCAGCGGCTGGGAGGACGGGAACGGGCTGCAGGGCGTGATGGGCGTCCAGCCGGTCGAGGACGTGATCTTGATCCGCCACGCCTACGTCCGCCCCGAGCGCCAGGGCGAGGGCATCGGCACGGCGCTCCTCGACGCGCTCTGCCAGGACGTCGACCGCCCCATCCTGATCGGCACCTGGGCCGCGGCGACCTGGGCGATCCGGTTCTACGAGGGGCGGGGGTTCAAGCTGGTCGGGGAGGGGGAGAAGGCGGGGCTGCTGCGACGCTATTGGACCGTGCCGGAGCGGCAGATCGAGACGTCGGTGGTACTGGGGGATGCGCGGTGGTTCGGCTGAAGAGGGGATGGCCCTTCTCCAATACGAGGCTGCGACTAACTAACCGTTACGTTTGACGAACACCTTATTGTCAGCGTACTTATATCAACTGGTAATGACCAATGAAAAAGGATTGCGACCGTCATGGATATGCTTGAAGACGTTTTGAGCGAAGCCCAGTCCGCCCGGCTCATTCCAACCGTAGCAGATTCTCGGAAGGAAGAACGTATTGTATCAATTCTTCTCGCTACGTTGTCCAGGGTGCGACCTCTTGCTGAGTTTATCTTGGAACGCTGCGACCAAAGGATCGGCAAGTTATCCGCCGTGCGAAGCTACACCGAGGTCGAGTTTCCTTCGACCGATGCCAGTAGCAAGGATCGACCGGACGGCTTGTTGTTAGTCACGACACGAAAGACGCGATGGACGGCGCTTCTAGAGGCGAAGATCGAAAATGCAGAAATAGACGCGGATCAATTGCTTCGATATGCTGAAATAGCACGCAAGTTCAGGCTCGACGCAATAATCACTCTTTCGAACCAGCTGGTACCCTTGCCCACGCATCTTCCCTATACGATCCCAAAAAGAGTACAGAACCACGTACAACTATTTCATCTGTCGTGGATTAGCATACTTACACAAGCGCTGCTTATTTTGCGTAATACGCAAGATATCGATCCTGAACAAGCATTTCTTTTGGAAGAGATGGCCCGGTATTTCGAGCATCCGACTTCAGGCGTGAGGCGGTTCGACCAAATGAACCCCGATTGGCGTGCATTCGTTCTTGGCGTCCGGGATGGACAGCAATATAAGCGGTCTTCCTCCGAGATTGAGAATACTGTTACGAGCTGGCATCAGGAAGAACGGGATGTCGCCCTCATATTGAGTCGCCGCATCGGCCAGCAAGTCTCGATTCGACGGCTGTCGCGCAAACATCAAGCCGACCCGGCGCTAAGGTTACGAGATGCATGTGACACATTGATTGCGTCGAACGAGTTGCGTTCTTCGTTCACCATACCGAACGCTGCAAGCGATCTCGAATTGACGGCCGATGTACAACGTCGCACGATCTCTTGCTCCATGAAACTTAATGTACCGCTTGATCGGCAGAGGGCGAGAGCCCGCATCAATTGGTTGCGCCGACAATTGCGGGACGTTGATGGTGAGAATATTCAGGTACGGGCATTCTGGCCTAAGAGGGCGATGGCGACGCAGGCTTCTCTATCCGATGTAAAGGCTGATTCAAGGTGCTTGGAAAAAGATCGGTCGGATATGACTCCTATAGGCTTCGAAGTGGTCATGATCAGAGATATCGCAGGACGATTTTCCGGCCGTCGTACCTTCATAGAAGATCTGGAAAAGCTGGTTCCGGAATTTTACGAGGAAGTCGGCCAGCATTTGCGTCCTTGGACACCGCCTCCTCCGTCAATAGCCAAGGACGATCCGATTCATGAGACAGGGAGCGAAGGAAAGGATACTCAGCGCAAAGGCGGCGCGTTTTCCGACGTGGAACTGGATCAATCTCAAAGTTCAGCGGACAGGATGGATCCGGGTTTCTCTTCCGACAATCAACAGTAAGGAAACGGTAGTGCTTTGTGCTGCGACTAGAGCGGTTTGACAACGCCCGGGGCCTTTTCGGTCTGCCCCTCTACCCGCCCCATACCCTTTGCCACCTGGCGAACTCGGACGGCCTGACGCGGTATCGCGCGAAGTTGCCTTCGTGGAGGCTCAGCAGTTCCCGCTCCACGATTTCGCGGAACCGCTCGCGGTCCGGTTCCTCGATATGCTCCCGCGTCCACGCGCCGACATGCGCCGTCGCGGTTCTGTTGTCCATGCCTTCGCGGACGACCTCCCCGATGAGATGGCGTATCGCCGTCCGGTGAATCATCCGGAATGGGTCGGGCTCGCCGAGCGACTGGCGCACCGCGGCGTAGCGCGCGGCGGACCTCCCGTACGCCCAGATGAAGAGGTCGCGCAGGAGTTCCGTGCGCCTCAGCTCGTACACGCCGAGAATCGCTTCCGTGTAGAGCTCCCGCGACACTTCCTCGAAGGACAGCGGCGAGAGGTTTTCCCCGATCAGAGGAATGTTCGCCGCGAGCCTGGACACCCGCTTGTTCACGTCATCGAAGGGCTGCAGATAGGGCAGGTGCACCATCGCGAAGAACGCCTTCTCGAACGGATCCTCGATTTCAGAGGCCTTGGCGAGAATCCCGTCGAAGCACTCTTCGATGAGCTGCGGCACCGCCAGCGGAATGAACACCGAGCCCTCGATTCCCACCCCGCTACGCCGCAGCCGCCCGGGCGCGCGGGGATCGGGTAGAAGGTTGTCCGCCAGCGCGGCGTGGAGGTTGAGGATCGTATGGCGGTCGAAACCGATCTCCTCCGCGCCGTCGACCAGGATCTCGATGGCCTCCTTGTGGTTGAGGATCATCTGGGCTTCGCGCCGGTCCTTGCCTTCCGTTTCCTCGCCGAGTTCGATCAGGCGTTTGGTGTCGAGCAGGGAATAGGTGTTGCCTTCCAGACGGCTCGAGTTCCACGACAAGTCGATCAGAAGCCGGCTCAACACCCGTTTCGCGTAGGTGCCGGCGGGTTGCTCGACGATTTCGGTCACGCCGCACTCCCGCAATTCCAGCCGCTCCATCTCCGAGAGATAGAAGTCCGCATTGGGGCGATAGCGATCGAGGAAGCTCCGGTCGTAGCCGACCGGTTCCCGTGCTGCTGTCGGCTGGCGGACATAGGCCCGGATTTCTTTGCTCGCGTCGGAGAGCGGAATCCCGACGGAAAGCCGCGCCTCGCTTCGGAGGGGCCCGAAGCTCGCTCGACTCGACAAGGAGATATTCCCGGGCAACCGGTAGCGCACCCATCGACCGGACCCGACCCGTATCAGGCGTCCGTCATCGACCAGGGCCTTCAGGCGGTATTGCAGGGTCCGGAGCGGCGGCGGCGCCTCCAGCGCGTCCGCGATCTCCGGCGCGGTCATCCCGCCGGGTCGCCGTGCTACCGCTTCTTCGATCGCCCGAAGGTCCTCTGCTCGAATGCGTCTTGGCACGTCGGCGGCCCGTATGACTCATTTGATCTAGGCGCAACATAAAGCGTTTAGGCGCAAATATCAAACATGTGCGCAAGAATACTTGCGCGTACATCTTATTTTTGCGCGTATATGGCCTTTACGGATCCAGAAATGCGCGCGGGACCGATTCCGCGTAACGGTCCGACACCGAACGGCTCACCGGTCGGCCGCCGCCCGTCGCGGCCGCGGTCTTGGCGGGAGAGCGGGACCTGCCGCCCGTCGCACCCATTTGCGCGGCCATCCAGCTCCGGGAGCCGAGGACGCCCAGCAGCAGGGCCGGAACGTGGAGATCGGCGTCGAGCTCGGGCCAGTGCAGGCCGAGCCCGGTCGGGCTGACCTCGATGTCGGCCAGGTCTTCGGGCGAGGCGCCGGCGAGCCCTTCCGCCAGGGCCACCCGAAACGCGATCTCGATACCGGTGTTTAACCGCACGACCACCCGCCGCCTCCGCCGGTCGTACCGGGCGGAGAGCGCACGGCCGGCATCGCGCTCCTTCCGCGTCCGCGCTGCCGCTCCGCCCCCTTCCGTCATGCCCGGACTTGTTCCGGGCATCCACGCCGGTCCGCCGCCTCGCCGGTGCCCGCTCGTGCTGCCATGCCCCGGCTCGTGGATGCCCGGAACAAGTCCGGGCATGACGGCAGAGGGGTCGTCGACCTCCCGCTCACAGATCCACCTTACGCCCGGGCTCGAAGGGGCGGGGAGGAACGACGTCCTCGCCAACCGCCGGCGAACGCCTTAGTGCCTTGAGAATCCCGCCCTTTCGCGGCCCCGGCCTGGCGGCGCCTTCGGTGCGGTCGGTCTCCCGCTGCTTGCCCGTCGATTGGCGCCGCCGACTGCCGATGATGCCCTTTCCGGATGAACCGTTCACGATCGTTCCCCCCTTACAACCCCGTCCTCACCGCCCACAATTCCGGAAACAGCCGGATCGCCGTCGCCCGGGTCAGGTATCCCACGCCGCTGGTGCCGCCGGTGCCGATCTTGTGGCCGATCACGCGTTCGACGGCGTTGCGGTGGCGGAAGCGCCAGGTCTGGAACAGATCGTCGATGTCGATCAGGTGTTCGGCGAGCTCGTAGAGCCCCCACTGCTCGCCGCTCGTGCGGTAGATGTCCCGCCAGGCGGAGATGACGGAGTCGTTGGGCTCGCGCCTCTCCGACCAGTCGCGGTCCAGTATCGCTTCGTCGATGGCGTAGCCGCGCCGGGCGAGCAGCATGACGATCTCGTCGTAGAGGCTCGGCCGTTCGAGGAGTTCGGTAAGGCGCCGCACGATGTCGGGCCGGTGCTCGAACGGGGCCATCGTCGCGCGCTGCTTGTTGCCGAAGACGAACTCGATCGAGCGGTACTGGTACGACTGGAACCCCGAGGACCGGCCGAGCCCGTCGCGGAACTTAAGGTAATCGGCCGGCGTCATGGTGGTCAGGATGTGCCACGCTTGGATCAGGTTTTCCTGGATGCGCTTGACCCGGGCGAAGATCTTGAAGGCCGGGCGGAGGTCGTCGTTCCGGATATGCGGGAACGCGGCCTCCAGCTCGTGCAGCATCAGCTTCATCCACAACTCCTTGACCTGGTGCAGGATGAAGAACAGCGGCTCGTCGTGCTCGCCGGTGACGGTGGGCTGCGCGTCGAGAATTTTGTCGAGCTCGAGGAAGTCGTGATAGCTCCGCTGGCCCGTCAGGTCGGCGTGGACGGTCTCGCCGCCGAACTCGTCCCCGAGCCGGAACGCGCCGCGCGTCTGTCCGCCGCCGGTCCCCGCGCCGTCGCGGTCGCCCTGCGTCATGATGCTTCCCCCTCCGCCGTCGTTCCGGCCCGGAAACTGCGCCATCCGGCGCCCGCCGTCAGCCGTTTTTTTGCCGAGCGCCTCAGGATCCGCGCGGCTGCCCTTCGATACGCCGCTTCGCGGCTACTCAGGGTGAGGGTAGGGCGGGGACGGCAATACGAACCCCCTCATCCCGAGTAGGCCCGAAGGGCCGTATCGAGGGACGACCCCGGGCTTTGCCGCGCGGCGCCGCGACCGTCACAATATTCGGAGGGAGGCGGGACGATGACCGATAACAGGCTTGCGCTGAAACGGCGCTACCCCACCGCGCACGATCTCAGGCGGCGGGCGCGCCGGGTGCTGCCGCGCTTCGCGTTCGAGTACATGGACGGGGGCGCGGGCGCCGATACCGGCATCGCGCGCAACTGGGCGGCGCTCGACGACGTGCAGCTGGTGCCGCGCTACGCCCGGGTGGTCGAGCCGCCCGCCGCCGA
>JAPPHW010000455.1 GCA_028820945.1 Defluviicoccus sp. | reverse complement strand
TCGAGAGCAGGCTGTCGAGACCCGACAGCGCCTCCGAGCGGACCGGCACGCCGAAGACCGGGAGCGTCGTCATCGAGGCGACCATGCCCGGCAGGTGGGCGGCGCCGCCGGCGCCGGCGATTATCGCCTTGATCCCCCGCCCGCGCGCTTCCCGCGCGTAGGCGTAGAGCCGCTCGGGCGTGCGGTGCGCCGAGACCACGCGGGTCTCCGCCGCGACGCCGAGCTCCTCCAGCACCTCCGCCGCGTGGCGCATCGTCGGCCAGTCCGACCGGCTGCCCATGATCACGCCGACCAGCGGCGCGTCGTCCTTCCGGCTCTCCGCGGGCAATGTCCCTGCCTCCGTCGGGCGTCATGCGATGATGTCGGGGACGAGCAGCGCGCGGATGCGCGCGATCTCGTCCTTCAACCGCAGCTTGCGCTTCTTGAGCCGCTGCACCTGCAGCTGGTCGTAGACCGGCGTCTCGGCGATCCGGGCGATCACGTCGTCGAGATCGCGGTGCTCCGTCTCGAGCTCGGCGAGACGCCGCCGCAGGATGTCCTGCTCTCCCATGGTACCGCTGCAAATCCGCGCAAACCCGCGGCACGATAGCAGAATGCGCTCCGAACCGTTATCACTGGAGGCGCTGGTTCGCAGAAGATCGAGGAGAAAGACGTGGCGGCAGACTTTCCCGACCACCCGTTCTGGGACTTTTCGCTTCGGGTCTATGGCAGCGCGGGCGTGCCGGAGGCGTGCCTCGTGCTGCAGGAGCGCCACGGGATCGACGTGAACGTGCTGCTCTACCTGTGCTGGCTCGGCGCGAGCGGGCGGGGGGCTGTCGACGACGCCGAGGTCGCCCGGGTGCGCGGGACGGTCGATGCCTGGCACCGCGATGTCGTCCGCGCCGTCCGGGCCGTCCGCCAGCGGCTCAAGGGCGGGTTCGGCGGGGCGCCGGTCGATCTCAGCGAGCCCATCCGCCGGCGCATCGGCAAGATCGAGGTCGATCTGGAGCATGTCGAGCAGCTGATGCTGGCCGGCTCGCTGGACCGCGACGCCGACGAAAGCCTCGACGATGCCGCGCGGCTCGGCCACGCGCTGGACAACGTCCGCTTCTATTTCCACGCCGAGGGAATTGCCCCCGACGCCGCCGACGCCGCCGAGACGGCGACGATCATCGGCCCCGCGTTCGCCGGTCTCGGCGCGGCCGCCGTCGCCGAGGCCGCCGCGGCCGGGCTCGCCCCCTGATCGCCCGCGCCTCCCGCGAGAGTCGATTGCATCCACCGCCCGGCAGGGTATCCTCAATCCCTCGAACCGAAGGGAACAGGGGGACGGTCGATGACTGTCGAAGAGCAGGTCGCCTCCTTGAAGGCTCGCCACGCCGAGCTCGAGGAGGCGCTGACCCAGGAAAACGCGCGGCCGCTGCCCGACGCCGCGACGATCGCGGATCTCAAGAAACGCAAACTCAGGATCAAGGACGAACTCGCCAAGCTGACGGTGCCGACCGGGTAGATTTCGCGGAGAACGGTTGCGCGGCCGTCACCCCGAGTAAGGAGGAAGTGCCGTGAGCGAGCGCTACGACCGAGCCTACCGCCAATCCATCGACGATCCCGCGGGCTTCTGGGCCGAGGCCGCCGACGCCATCGACTGGCACCGCCCGTGGGACCGCGTGCTCGACGACCGCGCAATGCCGGCCTCGCGCTGGTTCCCGGGCGGCGAGCTCAACACCTGCCACAACGCGCTCGACCGCCATGTGGAGGCCGGCAACGGCGACCGGGTGGCGCTGATCTACGACAGCCCGATCACCGGCACCAAGCAGCTCTTCACCTATGCCGGGCTGCGCGACCGCGTGGCGCAGTTCGCCGGCGCGCTCGCTTCCCGCGGCATCGGCCATGGCGACCGGGTGGTGATCTACATGCCGATGGTGCCCGAGGCGGCGATCGCCATGCTCGCCTGCGCCAGGCTCGGCGCGGTCCACTCGGTCGTCTTCGGCGGGTTCGCCGCCAACGAGCTCGCGGTCAGGATCGACGATTCGACGCCCAAGGCGATCGTCGCCGGCTCCTGCGGGATCGAGCCCAACCGGGTCGTCCGCTACAAGCCGCTGCTCGACGCGGCGATCGAGACCGCCCGCCACAAGCCCGATTTCTGCGTCATCCTGCAACGCGAGGCCGAACGCGCCGAGCTGGTTCCCGGCCGCGACGTCGACTGGGACGAGGCCGTCACGGCTGCCTCGCCGGTCGACTGCGTGCCGGTGGCGGCGACCGATCCCCTCTACATCCTCTATACGTCGGGAACCACCGGCCAGCCCAAGGGGATCGTGCGCGACAACGGGGGGCATGCCGTCGCCCTCAAATGGTCGATGCCCAACATCTACGATATCGGGCCGGGCGAGGTCTTCTGGGCCGCCTCCGACGTGGGCTGGGTGGTGGGACACTCCTATATCGTCTACGCGCCGCTGCTGAACGGATCGACCAGCATCCTGTTCGAGGGGAAGCCCATCGGCACGCCCGACGCCGGCGTCTACTGGCGCGTCATCGCAGAGCACGGCGTCAAGGCGCTGTTCACCGCGCCCACCGCCTTCCGCGCGATCAAGAAGGAAGACCCCGACTGCGCGCTCCGCGCGGCCTACGACATGTCGGGTTTCGAGACCCTGTTCCTCGCCGGCGAGCGGGCCGACCCCGATACCGTCAAGTGGGCCGAGGACCATCTCGGCGTGCCGGTGATCGACCATTGGTGGCAGACCGAGACGGGCTGGGCGATCGCCGCCAACTGCGTCGGGCTCGGGCGGGCGCCGGTCAAGTACGGCTCGCCGACCCGCGCCGTCCCCGGCTGGGATTTGCGGGTGCTCGACGAGGCGGGCAACGAATGCGCGGCGGGCGAGATCGGCGCCCTGGCCGCGCGTCTGCCGATGCCGCCCGGATGCGCGCCGACGCTGTGGAACGCCGACGAACGCTTCCGCGAGGCCTATCTGACCGAGTTCCCGGGCTGCTACGCGACCGCCGATGCGGGCTATATCGACGAGGAAGGCTACGTGTTCGTGATGGCCCGGACCGACGACATCATCAACGTCGCGGGGCACCGGCTCTCGACCGGCGCGATGGAGGAGGTGCTCGCCGAGCATCCCGACGTCGCCGAATGCGCGGTGATCGGCGTCGCCGACCCGCTGAAGGGCCAGGTTCCGTTCGGGCTGCTGGTCCTCAAGGACGGGGTCGCGCGGGACACGGGCGCGATCGTCGACGAGGCGGTCGGCATGGTGCGCGGGCGGATCGGACCGGTCGCCGCCTTCAAGTCCGCCTCGGTGGTGGCCCGCCTGCCCAAGACGCGCTCGGGCAAGATCCTGCGCGGCACGATGCGCGCGATCGCCGACGGCGAGGAATGGAAGATGCCGGCGACCATCGAGGACCCGGCGGCCCTCGACGAGATCGCGGTGTCCTTGAGCGCGGCCGGCTACCCGAGCTGAGACTCGGGGTCCGGCGGCGGGTCGGGCTCGGTCCGCGCGAGCTGTTCCACGGGAAACACGCCTTCGTCGTCGACCGGCTCGGGGACGTATCCGGCCTTCTCCAGCGCCGCGTCGAGGTCGGCGCGGGTGCACAGCTCCAGCCCGACCGGCTCGCGCGGCTTGATGTTCGCCATGTTCCAGTGGGTGCGCTCGCGGATCGCCACGATGGTCGGCTTGGTGGTGCCGATCAGCTTGGAGATCTGGCCGTCGGTGAGCGCCGGGCAGTGGCGCACCAGCCAGGCGATGGCGTCCGGCTTGTCCTGGCGGCGCGCGACCGGGGTGTAGCGCGGTCCCTTGGTGCGCGGCGAGGGGCGCGGGATGTCCTGTGTCGCCATCTCCAGCCTTGCGCCCGGATCGGCGTTGCAGCGCTCGATCTCCTCGCGGGTGAGCTGGCCGTTGGCGATCGGGTCGAAGCCGATGATGCCGATCGCCACCTCCTCGTCGGCGATGCTTTGGACCTCGAGCTCGTGCAGGCCGCAGAACGCGGCGATCTGGTCGAAGGTGAGCGCGGTGTTCTCGATCAGCCACACCGCGGTGGCCTTGGGCATCAGGGGGTTGTTCATGCGCTTTCTTTCGTCGCGGCCCGGTGGGGTCCGGGGGTTTTCAAACGGTCAGCACGATCTTACCGATATGCGCGCTCGATTCCATCAGCGCGTGCGCCTCGGCCGCCTCGTCGAGCGCGAAGGTGGCGTGGACGACCGGCCGCACGCTCCCCTCCGCCAGCAGCGGCCAGACCTCGCGTTCGAGCGCCTCGGCGATGGCGCCCTTCTGGGCGACGGTGCGGGGCCGGAGCGTCGAGCCGGTCAGGACCAGCCGCTTGACCATCAGGAGGCCGAGCGGGATCGTCGCCTCCGCCCCCTGCTGCACCGCGATCTGGACCAGCCGCCCCTCGACGGCGAGCGCGCGGACGTTGCGCGCGAGATAGTCCCCGCCGACCATGTCGAGGATCAGGTCGACGCCGCGCTTCCCGGTCAGTTCCCTGACCACGGCGACGAAATCCTCCTCGGCGTAGACGATGCCGCGCTCGGCGCCGAGCTCCTCGCAGAAGGCGCATTTTTCCTTCGTCCGGGCGGTCGCGAACACGCGGGCCCCGAAGGCGCGCGCGATCTGGATGGCGGTCGTGCCGATCCCGCCCGAGCCGCCGTGGATCAGCACCGTCTCGCCGGCCTTCATCCGCCCGCCGTCGAACAGGTTGGTCCAGACGGTGAAGAAGGTCTCGGGCAGCGCCGCCGCCTGCACCGCATCCAGCCCGTCCGGGATCGGCAGGCATTGCGGCACCGGCACCGCGCAGTATTCGGCATAGCCGCCGCCGCTCACCAGCGCGCAGACGGCGTCGCCCGGCGCCGGCCCGGCCACGCCGGGGCCCCGCGCCACGACGGTGCCCGATATCTCCAGCCCCGGCAGGTCGCTCGCGCCGGGCGGCGGCGGGTAGTTGCCGCGGCGCTGGGCGACGTCGGGGAAGTTGACGCCGGCCGCCGCGACCCTGACCAGCACCTCGCCCTCGCCGGGCTCGGGCACCGGGCGGGTGCAGGGGCGAAGCATCTCGGGTCCGCCGGGCTCGGTGATCTCGATCGCTTTCATCGAGGCGGGAACGCTCTGGGTCATCGCGGCAAGTCGGGGGTGGGTCGAACGGGTTGCCTGTCTAGCGGCTGGGCGACACACTGGCAAGACGGATCGCGGGAGGGCCGGCGGCGTGGACGAAGAGGATTTGGCACCCCGGAAGGGGCCCGCGAAGCTGCGCGACCTCGACCCGCTCTCCATCGAGGATCTCGAGGAGTACATCGCCGAGCTCGAAGCCGAGATCCGCCGCGCGCGCGAGGACATCGAGAAGAAACAGCGCCACCGCGCCGGCGTCGAGGGGCTGTTCAAGCGCGGCTAATGTTTCACGTGAAACAAAGGTCAGCACTGTTGACCTATGTTTCACGTGAAACATTGTCCCGAAACGGTACTATTTTTTGCGTCCCCCGGGGACAGGACCGGCCCCTCCGGGGAACCCCTTCAAGCGCCGAAATCGTCCCGGTGCCAGCGCCTTGTCGGGGAATGCTGACAGAACGGTTCGAATCGCGGCCGCCGCCTTAATTCACTACCCATGGGTAGCGAATTAAGGCGAAACCGATCAGGCGCCGTCGAATCCGCTCGCTCAATGCGCCTCGGCCCAGCTCGGGCCCCGGCCGGTCTCGACGGTGAGCGGCACGCTCAGGTGGGCGGCGGCCTCCATCGTCCGGGCGACCAGCGCGGCGGTGTCGTCGACCTCGCCGTCCGGGACCTCGAACAGGAGCTCGTCGTGGACCTGGAGCAGCATCCGGGCGCCGAGGCCGGCGTCCGCGAGCGCTTCGGGGAGGCGGATCATCGCGCGCTTGATGATGTCCGCCGCCGCGCCCTGGAGCGGCGCGTTGATCGCCGCGCGCTCGGAGAAGTTGCGCCGCGCCGGGTTCTTGTCGGCGATGGCCGGGGTATGGCAGCGCCGCCCGAACGCCGTCGTCACGTAGCCGTGCGCGCGCGCGAAGGCCTTGGTGGTCTCCATGTAGTCCCGAATGCCGGGATAGTGCTCGAAATAGGCCTCGATATAGGCCCGCGCCTCGCTCTGCGGGATGCCGAGCTGGCGCCCCAGCCCGAACGGGCTGATGCCGTAGATGATCCCGAAATTGATCGCCTTGGCGCGGTTGCGCACCGCCGGGTCCATCCCTTCCACCGGCAGCCCGAACACCTCGCCCGCCGTGCGCGCGTGGATGTCGGCGCCCTCGTGGAAGGCGTGCTTGAGCGCCTCGATGTCGGCGACATGGGCGAGCAGTCGGAGCTCGATCTGCGAATAGTCGGCCGACAGCAGCGTGTGGCCCTTCTCGGCGACGAAGGCCTCGCGGATCCGGCGCCCGTCCTCGGTCCGGACCGGGATGTTCTGCAGGTTGGGCTCGTTCGAGCTCAGCCGCCCGGTGGACGCGATCGCCTGGGCGAAGGAGGTGTGGACGCGCCCGGTCGCGGGGTTGACCGCCTCGGCGAGCGCCTCGGTGTAGGTGCTCCGGAGCTTCGCGAGCTGACGCCAGTCGAGGACCAGCCTCGGCAGGGTATGGCCCTGGGCGGCGAGGCCTTCGAGGATGTCGGCGCCGGTCGCGTAGGCGCCCTGTTTGGTCTTCTTGCCGCCTTCCAGCCCCATCTCCTCGAACAGCACGGCGCCGAGCTGTCTGGGCGAGCCGATGTTGAAGTCGTGCCCGGCCTCCGCGTAGATCTTCTCGGCGAGCGCGGCGCCCCGGCTCTCGAAGTCGCGCGAGAGTTCGCCCAGCACCGAAACGTCCACCTTGATGCCGGCCCGCTCCATCCCGGCGAGCACCGCGACCAGCGGGCGTTCCAGCGTCTCGTACACCGTCGCCATGCGGTCGGCGACGAGCCGGGGCTTGAGCAGCCGGTGGAGCCGCCCGGTCATGTCGGCGTCCTCCGCCGCGTAGTCGCGCGCGGCATCGAGCGGCACCTCGGCGAAGGTGACCGCCTTCCTCCCCGAGCCCGCGACGTCGGAGAACTTGATGTTGGCGTGTCCGAAATGGAGCTTGCAGAGCTCGTCGAGCCCGTGCCCGTGCATCCCGGCCTCCAACACGTATGAGAGCAACATCGTGTCGTCGACCGGCGCGACCTCGATGCCGTAGCGCGCCAGCACCTCCATATCGTACTTGATGTTGTGGCCGATCTTGAGGACGCCGGGATCCTCCAGCAGCGGCTTGAGGGCGGTGAGCGCGTCGGCCATCGGGATCTGCCGCGGCGCGTCCTGCGGACCGTCGATCAGGTCGCCCGTCCCGCCGCCGGGCGCGACGTGAGCAAGCGGAACGTAGCAGGCCCGGCCGGGTTCGATGGAGAGCGAGACGCCCACGAGCTCCGCCCGCATCGAATCGAGCGAGGTGGTTTCGGTGTCGACCGCGACCGCGCCCGCGCGCGTCGCCTCGGCGATCCACCGCGCGAGCTCCGCCGCGTCGTCCACCAGCGAATAGTCCCGCTCCGCCGCCTCGGGGCCCGGGGCGGCGGTGTCGGCTCCGGCGGCGTCCGCGGCCGTTCCCATCTGGGCCAGCATCGACTTGAAGCCGTGCTCGCGCAGGAACCCGCCGAGCGTGTCGGCGTCGGGCGCAACCGAGATCAAATCGTCCACCGCCTGCTCCACCGGCGCGTCGATCCTGAGCGTCACCAGGTCGCGCGAGAGGCGCGCCATGTCGGCGTTCTCGATCAGGTTCTGGCGCCGCTTGGGCTGCTTGATCTCGTCCGCCCGGTCGAGGAGCGTGTCGAGGTCGCCGTAGGTCCGGATGAGATCCGCCGCCGTCTTGATCCCGATCCCGGGAACGCCGGGCACGTTGTCGGTGGAATCGCCCGCGAGCGCCTGCACGTCGATCACGCTCTCCGGCCCGACGCCGAAGCGCTCGACGACCTCCTCGCGCCCGATCGTGAGGTTCTTGGCCGGGTCGAGCATGGAGACGCCGTCGCCGACGAGTTGCATCAGGTCCTTGTCCGACGACACGATCACCACCTGGTGCCCCTCCTCGCGCGCCATGCGGGCGAAGGTGGCGATCAGATCGTCGGCCTCG
>JAPPHW010000430.1 GCA_028820945.1 Defluviicoccus sp. | reverse complement strand
TCACGCCGGCGATCGTCGTCGGGCTGGTCGTCGCCTTCGCCGGGCTGATGCTGGTGTTCGATGTGTCGGGCGAAGAATCCAATCTTTGGGGATCGCTGCTCGCCATAGGGGCTGCGATCTCCTGGGCTATCATCACGGTCGGCAGCGGCGGGGTGATGCGCACGCAGGATCCCCGCCTGTTCACCTTCTACCTGCAGCTTTCGGCGGGGCTGATCTATCTTGCGATCTGCCTGATCGTGGGCGACATCGCCCTGCCTCAGACTGTCAAGGGTTGGGCCGGGCTGATCTCGCTGCCGTTGTTCTACGCGGTGTCCACGCTCGGTTTCTTCGGCGCCATCGCGATGATCGGCTCTATCCGAGCCGCGCTGCTGATGAACCTGGAGCCCGTGTTCACCATCGCCGCCGGGTTCCTGATCCTCGGACAGGTGCTCACGCCGCTCCAGCTCGCCGGTGCCGCGCTGGTGATCGGCGCCGTGCTGGCGGTCAGGATCGAAAAGGCGCGCCCGTCCTAGTTGCGCTCGAACTTCGCTTCGCGCCTGTCCAGAAAGGCCTCCATGCCGGCGCGGGCATCGGTGCTGGTCTGGGTGAGAGCGGAGGCCACCGACTCGGTGAACAGCCCTTCCTGTCTCGGCATATCGGCGATCCGGCCGATCGCGCCGAGAACCATCGCGTTGACCATCGGCGCGTTGTCCGCGACCGTTTCGGCGAGCTCGACCGCCTTGTCGAATGCTTCGCCGTCGCCGACGAGGTAATGTGAGAGGCCGAGCGCCTGGCCTTCTTCGGCCGAGACTCGGCGTCCGGTGAGCATCATCTCCGTGGTGCGGCCGGCGCCGATGATACGCGTCACGCGCACCGTCGCCCCGCCGCCCACGAAGATGCCCCGCCGCCCTTCCGGCAGCTGGTAGATCGTGCTCGGCTCGGCGACGCGAACATGGGTGGCCGAGGCGATTTCTAGACCGCCGCCCATCACCGCGCCCTTCATGGCGGCGACCACCGGCAGTCCGCCGAGCTCCACCATGTCGAGCGTCCGGTGCCAGTAGCGCGAGGTTTCGAATGACTCGACGGGATCGCGCTCCTTGTGCTCCGAAAGGTCGAGCCCGGCGCAGAAATGCCTGCCCTCGCCGCAAAGCACCACGGCCCGGGCCTCGCTCGGCGGAGATTGGAAGAAGCGGTTTATGTCCTCGATCAGCCGCGTGTTGACCGCGTTGCCCTTCTCCGGCCGATCGAGGGTGAGGACCGCGATTGGTCCCCGCAATTCGAACCGCAAGACATCGCTTTCGAACTTCGTCACCCTGGATTTGACCCCGCTACCGTTTCGGGCCAGCTATAGGGGCCGCAACGGGCGGTGTAAACTGGGGCGCCACGGGACAGGGAGTGGGAAATGGATATCGCGGGAACTTCGGCGTTGGTCACCGGCGGCGCCTCGGGTCTCGGTGCGGCGAGCGCGCGTCGCCTTGCCGATCTGGGGGCGAATGTCGGGATCGTCGACCTCAACGCTGCCGGGGCACAGGCGGTTGGCGCCGAGATCGGCGGCAAGGGGGTCGGCTGCGACGTCACCAGCCCCGACGCGGTGGAGGCCGCGCTCGCCGAGATTTCCGATGCGGTGGGCGTGCCCCGGGTGGTGGTGAACTGCGCCGGGATCGGTGTCGCCGGGCGCATCGTCGGCCGTAGCGGCCCGATGGCGCTTGAGGAATTCACCCGTGTGGTCGACATAAACCTGTTCGGCACCTTTAACGTAATGCGCCTCGCCGTCGCCGCGATGTCGGATCTCGATCCGGTCGAAACCGGGGAGCGCGGCGTCGTCGTCAATACCGCTTCGGTTGCCGCCTATGACGGGCAGATCGGCCAGGCGGCCTATTCCGCCTCGAAGGGCGCCATCGCCTCGATGACGCTGCCCGCGGCGCGCGAATTCGCCCGCATGGGCGTGCGTGTGATGACGATCGCGCCTGGCATCCTGTTGACGCCGATGTTCGACAACGTGCCTGACGCCGCGCGGGAGGGGTTGCTCTCGATCACCCAGTTTCCGCCCCGGCTGGGCGCGCCGGAGGAATACGCCCAGCTCGTCCAGCAGATCGTGGAGAATCCCCTGCTGAACGGCGAGGTCATACGCCTCGACGGCGCGGTCCGCCTGCCGCCCAGATAAGAAGGGAGCCCGAAATGTCGCAGACCCGGAAAAAAGCCCGCGCGATGGGCATCAACCATGTCGTTCTTGAAGTCGGCGATCTCGACGAGGCGCTGGCATTCTACGGCGCCATTTTCGACTTCGAGCTGCGCGGGCGCGGTGAGACCAACGCCTTCATAGATATGGGCGACCAGTTTCTGCAGCTGACCGAGAACAGCGGCGGCTCGCCCGACGTGAAGCGCCATTTCGGGCTCGTGGTCGACGACCGCAGTACCGTTCGCGAGGCGCTGGAAGAGCTAGGCGCCGAGACGATCGGCGCCCGCCTCAATTTTCGCGACCCCTGGGGCAACCGCGTCGAGGTCGTGCCTTACGACAACATCCAGTTCACCAAGGCCGATCCGATCCTGCGCGGGATGGGCCTCGACGGGCTCGAGAAGACATCCTCGGCAAAGGAAGAATTGGCGAAGAAAGGGCTGGCGTAGGAAACGCCCGCCGCGGCCGTCCTACAGATCCCTCACGTGGGGCAGGACCTCCTTCCCGAAGATTTCCAGCGAGCGCATGATCTCCGCCTGGGACAGCGAGCCGAAATCGACCAGCATCCCGATCTGGGTGATGCCGATGTCCGACAGCACCTGGATCCGCTCGATCGCCTGCTCGGGCCCGCCCATGAGGACGCGTCCCGGAAAGTAGGACTCGAAAGTAAACCTGCGCTGCCCGGCGTCGCGCTGCTCGTAACCCTTGTAGGCGACGGGATCGGCGGGTCTGCGGGTGGCTTCCAGCCCGGCGGCGGCATATTCGCTCATCGGTCCGTGAACCGCCGCTTCCAACCTGGCGTCGTTGCCTTCGGCGAGGAAATGGGCGTGGTAGACGCAGCAGATCTCGTGGTCCTCGATCCGGCGTCCCGCTTGCCCCAGGGCGTCGCGGTACCAGCCGATGCGCTCGACCGCGACGTCGTGGTCGACGTGGTAGGCGACGTAGAGGAGGTTGTGGCCTTCCCTCGCGGTCCATTCGAAGCTCTCCGGCGACAGCAGGCAGGCGACCCAGATCGGCGGGTGCGGCTTCTGGTACACCGGTGGCAGGATCGGCAGCCCGCTCATCGCCGGCCGGAAACCGCCGTCGAATTCGAGCGTCGGCTCCGACCACGCTTTGCGGATTAGTCCGACGCCCTCCTCGACCCTTTCCCGGCTTTCCTTCATCGGCACCCCGAAGGCGTCGAACTCGTCGCGGATGAAGCCGCGCCCGACGCCGAAATCGAACCGCCCCTTGGAAAGCTGATCGAGCGCCGCCGCCTGTTCCGCCACCCGCACGGGGTCGTTCAACGGCAGGATGGTCGCTCCGGTGCCGAGCCGGATCCGCTCGGTCCGTCCCGCGAGGTAGGAGAGGAACGCATAATTCGCCGGCAACAGGCCGCCATGGCGAACGAAGTGGTGTTCCACCATCCACGCGTAGTCGATGCCGATCCGGTCGGCGTAGACGACCTGCTCGACCATGTTGTGGTAATGGATATGGGCGTCGCGGATCTCGGGCAGGTAGGTCGGCAGGTAGAACAGGCCGAATTTCATCGACGGCTCCCCCGGGGTGAGGATTGCGGCGGCCGGACAGTTTGATGCGGCGGGGTCGCGGGGCGCAAGCGACCCCGGCCGCCACAAGGGGAAAAGGCGATGAGTGAAGACGAACTGTTGAGGCAGGCCTTCGCGGCGGCACGGCGGGCGGCGGTGAACGGCAATCCGCCATTCGGCTCGGTGCTGGTCGACGGCGCGGGCGAGATCGTTCTCGAAGCCGAGAACGACATGCTGACGACCGGCGACGTGACCGGCCACGCCGAGATCAACCTGATCCGGGCGGCGAGCCTGGAATTCGGTCCCGCGCTCGGTGGCTACACGCTCTATACGAGCTGCGAGCCCTGCGCGATGTGCGCGGTCGCGGCCTACTGGTCGGGGCTAGACCGGATCGTGTTCGGGCTCTCGCACCCGCGGCTGGTCGAGATCAGGGGTGAAGGCGGGCCGCCGATGATAAACCTCCGCTGCCACGAGGTCGCCGAGCGCGGCGTTCGCAGCATGGCGGTCACCGGCCCGATGCTGGAGGACGAGGCGGCGGCGCTGTTCGGTTGAGGCGCTATCCGTCGGCCGGATGGATGCCGTATTCCCCGGTTTCCATCAGACGGGCGACGGAACGGCCCGCCTCGGTCATCGAGAGGTTCGCGCGGGTTTCCAGCAGCCAGGCCTGGTAGGGCTCGGCCACGTCCTCCTCCGCGCCGTGATGGGCGATACCCTTCGGAGTCCAGGCCACCGTGCCGGGTACGGTCATCCCGCCATAGGCACCCGGCCCGCTGGCATAGACGATGATCTCGTCGTAATCCGCGTTGCAGTGTATCGGTGGACGATCGCTGCGCCGCGAGCCCAAATGGTAGAAGAGCGAACGCCCCGTCGCATCGTCGATCAGCCGTCCCGGCGGGATTCCCCCTGAGGCGACGCCGAGCCCCTTCGCGCTTTCGATGTTGAACCGGCGAACCTGCGGCGCCCCGCGCGCGGCCTCCCCGCCCAGCGGATCGAATTCGTAGAAATAGGATGTCGTTCCACCCCTGTGGCGCACCACGACTTCGTAAGCGCCTGGCACCGCATCGCCGAACGGAACCGGTTCGTCCACGTCGAGCGTTGTATTGAGCACCCCGGGCGGATCGGGGTCGATCGCAAGCGCGGCCTCGCAAGCCGCGATCAGCGCCTGGACCGGCTCCCCGATCCCCGCGTAGCGCCAGGCCACCGCGCGGGGAACCAGGACGAAATCGCCATGCGCGACGTCGAGCGCGCCGAAATCGGTTTCGAGGCGCGCGCCGCCGGCGACGATGTAGTGCACTTCGTCCGCGACGACGTTGCGCATCGCGAAGTCCATCGCGGCCGCGTATCGCGCCGCCTCCAGAACGATCCCCTCGCCCTGGAGGATCGCAACCGGGAGCGGCCGGCCCTCCATCGGGAACAGTCCCCCGATGTCGAATCGGCGCGGCGCGTATTCGCCTGCGATCCGCGTGTAGGCGGGCGAATACCCGGCCCGCGGCACATTCGTGCGCGCGCCTGCAAACCCCTCGCGCGTGTAGTTGTAGAGATGCGGGGCGGATTTCCGTCCGGGGTCTCCGTCCATCGTCTTCTCCCCGTTCGCCTGGATCAGGGCGCGGCGCCGTTCTCCGCCGCGATCAGACCGTCGACCACCTGGCGGGCGAGGATCGTGCCGCCGTCGATGCCTACGTCCACCGTGCGGACCCCGCTGGTGTCCGCCTCTATCGAGGCCTGCTGCGCCTCGAGGATCGCGCGGTCCTCCTCGAAGATGCCGCAGACGATCCGGTGCCACCATTCGCCGAATTCGCCGTCGGTGAGCCGGAAATTCCGGGACACCGCCCAGAAATAGTTGGTCGTGGATTCGGTCTCCGGCGTCAGGCAGTCGAGCACGAAGAACCGCACACCGGCGTTCGGGTCGTTCTCGCCCGGCGGCACCGCGCGGACCTCGACATGGACGTAGCAGGGCGGCTGGAAGTGGACCAGCTGGTAGCGGTCGATGTTGGCGTCGCTTCCGGCCGCCGAGGCGAAGAAGGGCGGCGGCGGGACGTCCCGCATGACGCGGTCGACGAACACCTCGTTTCCTTCCCTGCGGGACTCGATCGGCGTTTCCGCGACGGCATCGTTCCCGATGCTGGACGAATGCACATAGGTCTCGTGCGACAGGTCGATCAGGTTGTCGACCAGAAGCTGGTAATGCGCCTTGACGTGGAGGCGGTCCCGGAACGGCACCCACCCGTCCTCGTCCAGCCCGGGCATTGCCGGGAGAAGCGCGGCGTCCGCTTTCTCCGGTTTCCCCATCCAGACCCAGATCCAGCCGAACTTCTCGACGACCGGATAGGCGCGGACCGCGGCCCGGCGCGGCACCCGGTCCTGGCCCGGAACGGCGACGCACCTGCCCTCCGCGTCGTAGGTGAAGCCGTGATAGCCGCAGACCAGCCGGTCCCCCACGAGCTGCCCTTTCGACAAGGGCAGGCGCCGGTGGATGCATCGGTCGACCAGCGCGCGCGGGGTGCCGTCCTCGCTGCGGAAGAAGACGATGGGCTCGTTGCACACCCTGCGGGCGAGCGGCACACGACCGACCTCCGACGCCGTGGCGGCGACGTACCAAGCTTCCTTGACGAACATGCGGCGCTCCCTCTCCAACGCGCCCATGGTGGCATCGGGAGGGCTATCCGTCGACTGTCCAGCGGGCCTTGCGTCGTTCCAGAAATGCGCCGATGCCTTCCTGCGCGGCATCCGACATCCGGGTCTTCACGTTCCAGCCGAGCCCGGTCTGGAACAGCGCCGGGTTCGGCCCGTAGCCGAGATCGGCGATCAGGGACTTGGTGCCCGCGATCGCTTCCGGCGAAGCGGCTAGCGCCAGTCGGCAATGCGCCTCCACGCGGGCATCGAGATCGGCGGTGTCCTCGGCCACCTCGTGTATCAAGCCCGCGCGTGCCGCGACATCGGTCCCGAAAACGACCGCGCCGGTCGCGAGATAGCGAAACCAGCCAGCGCCGATCTTGGGAAGCAGAAAGCCCGCGATGATCCCGGGGGCGAGGCCGATCCTCACTTCCGACAGGCAGAATCTGGTCTCCTTCTCCGCGATGGCGACATCGCAACAGGCGACAAGACCCAGGGCGCCCGCCATCGCGGCGCCGTGCAGCCGGCCGACGATCGTCTTGGGACAGTTCGCCGCGGCCGTGTAGACCCGTTGCAGGCGCGCCGAATCGCGGGTCACCTCGTCTTCCGTCGCGCCCCTGGTATCGCGCATCCAGTTGAGGTCGCCGCCGGAGCAGAACACCTTGCCGTTGCCGCTGAGCACGATGGCCCGAACGGTTTCGTCGCCGCCCAGGCGCTCCAGGGCGGCGAGCAGCTCGTCCATCATTTCCGGGTTAATGGCGTTGCGCCGGTCCGGGCGGTTCAGCGCGACGGTTGCGATCCCGCGCGGATCGATATTCGCTTCGATGGTCCTGTATGCCTGCACGGCGCGCTCCCACGCTCAATCGGGGATCCGGAGACGCCCCTTGATGACCTTCCGGGTCGGGGTGAGCGGCATCTCGTCGACCAGGATAAGGCGTTCAGGCCATTTGAGCTTGGCGATCCCTTCGCTGTCGAGCCACACGACGAGGTCGGCGAGTTGGGGCGCAGCGCCGTCGCGTGGAATCGCGAAGCAGCAGGATCGTTCGCCCAACACCGGATCCGGCATGGGCACGATCGCCGACTGGACGATGTCGGGGTGCCGGTCGATCGCCTCCTCCACATCGGCCGGGTTGATCTTGACGCCGCCGCGGTTGATCAGGTCCTTCTCGCGGCCGGTGATGGAGACCGCGCCGGTTTCGTCGATCACCGCCCGGTCGCCGGTGCGGAACCAGCCGTCGCCGGTAAACGAAGCCGCGTTGGCCTCGTCGTTCCTGTCGTAGCCGCCGAACACGGAGGCGCCGCGGATCTGGAGCTCTCCTTCCTCGCCGGCGGGCAGCGGCTTGCCGTTGGCGTCGCACACCCTCGCCTCGTTCCCCGGGCTCGGCCGCCCGCAGCCCCACGCGGCCCGTTCGATGTCCTCATAGGGCCGTGTGAACATGCCGCATTGGCATTCCGTCATGCCCCAGAGCTGCGCGACGCGGCCGTTCCCGAACGCCTCCTGTGCTTTTCGATAGAACGCGGGCGCGGCCTTCGCTCCGGAAACGACGCAGTAGTGGACCGGGGCGAGGGCCTCGCTGTCGAGCAGCCCAGCCTCCGTGCATGAAGCGATATGGGCGGGCGCCGCGAAAATGTGGCTCGGCCGGAATTCCCGGACGGCCTGGACCAGCCCCGGCGGGCTGAACGCGGGCAGCAATGCCGTCGCGCCGCCGCCGTAAAGCGTGAGGTGGAAGGAGTAGAGCCCGAACAGATGGGTAAAGGGCGCGGCGGACAACATGATCGAGCCCGGTCCCATCTGCTTTTCGCTGCAGTTGAGGCGGGCGTTGGCGAGAAACCGCCGATAATCCGTCAG
>JAPPHW010000433.1 GCA_028820945.1 Defluviicoccus sp. | reverse complement strand
ACGTCCAGGCGCAGTCGATCCGGAACAAGGAGATGCTGAGCGAGCGCGACCCGGAGATTCGCAGACAGCGGTTCGACGAGCTGCGCCGCACCGCCGACGATCCCGACGCGGCGCGCGCCTATCTCAGGCGGTCCTCGCTGATCGCCATGGTCGAGGAAGCCAACGCAATCGCCTGACGGGAGAGACACGATGAGCGACGACATACGACCTCCCTTCCGCGCCGACCATGTCGGCAGCCTGCTGCGCCCCGCGAGCGTCGCGGAAGCCCGCCGCAAATGCCTCGACGAGAAGACCATGCCGGCCGAGGAGCTGCGCGAAATCGAGGACGTGGCGATCGCGGACGCCATCCGCATGCAGGAGGAGGTGGGGCTAAAGGCGGTGACGGACGGGGAATACCGCCGCCTCTTCTGGCACTACGACTTCATGGGGATGCTAACCGGCTTCGAGTTCGAAACGCGCGAAGAGGGGGTGCAGTTCGCCGGCGTGCAGATCCCGCCCCTCTACCCGACCATCACGGGCAAGCTCGACTTCCCCGACGACCACCCGATGCTCGACCATTTCAGGTACGTCGCCGCGAACGCCCGGGCGATGCCGAAAATCTCCATCCCGGGCCCGAGCTGCTGCCACTTCCGGACCGCGCCGGACGACATTCACGTGCCCGAATATGCCGATGTCGACATTCTGTTTGCCGACATCGCGGCGACATACCGGAAGGCGATTTCGGCGTTTTACGACGCGGGATGTCGATACATCCAGCTGGACGACATTTTCTTTGCCTATCTCTGCGACCCGAAGCACCGCGCCGAGAAGAAAGAGGCGGGGCAGGACCCGGACTGGCTCATCGACCGCTACGCCTGGATGATGAACGAGGCGATAAAGGACCGCCCGGACGACATGACGGTCGCCATGCATCTCTGCCGCGGCAACTTCCAGTCGACATACGCGGCGGAGGGCGCCTACGACCCGGCGGCGGATGCCGTCTTCAACAAGACCGGAGTCGACATTTTCTTCATGGAATACGACACCGAGCGCGCCGGGGGACTCGAGCCGCTCGGCCTCTTGTCGAGGGGGAACCAGCGCGTGCTGCCGGGCTTCATCACCACCAAGACGCCCGAGCTCGAAAGCGTCGACGAGCTGAAGCGAAAGTTCGACGAGGCCTCGAATTATGCCGACCTCGACCAGCTCGGCATCGCGCCGCAATGCGGCTTCGCCTCGACCGAGCACGGCAACAAGATCGGCTACGACGACCAGCGGCGGAAGCTCGACCTCGTGGTGACGCTGGCGGAGGAGATCTGGGGCGGGGTGTAGGCCGACCGCGCCGCCGTAGCGACTCCCCAAGACCGGAAAATGGTCTAACATGGAAAACGGTCGTAAAATCAAGAATTTGGCAGGGTGCGTACAATCCGGACAGAGGAGATCGGGACCATGAAGAGGATTACCGAAATGACGCTGCGGTCTGCGTCGGCATACGCGGCGGCCGCCATCGTGTCCCTCGCGGCGTTCGCGGGCGCTCAGGCGGCGGACAAGGTGAAGGTCGGAGTCTTCCCGGTTACGTCGGGGTTGCCGTATTTCGTCGCCCTCGAACGCGGCTATTTCAAGGACGCGGGCATTGACGCGGAAATGGTGCGCCTCATCGGCGGACCGGCGCTCGTCTCGGCGATGATTACCGACTCCATCGATGTCGCCGCCAATTTGGTGACCATCGAGGGCATGAACGCGAACCTCAAGAAGCCGGGGCTCGTCAATTACGTCTCCATCAACAGCCAGAACAAGAAGTACAAGATGGAGACCATCGTCGTCCGCAAGGGCTACAACGCCAAGAAGATCGGGGACCTCAAGGGCGCGAAGATCATGTCCGCGCCGGGGCCGGCGAACATGGTGATGGCGAGAGCCGTGCTTGCGGCAAACGGCCTCAAGAAAGGCGACTACCAGCTCGACCAGCTGGCCATGCCGCAGCATGTCACGGCGATGAAGGCGGGCACCTATGACGCGGGTTACACGCTCGAGCCCGCGGTCACGATCATGGAGAACCAAGGCTTCGCCAAGGCGATCGAGGCCGGCGTGATCGCCACCTATATCCTCGGGAGCGACGACGCGGAAGCCTGGGTCGCGGGCACCGCGCTCACAGGGGAGTTTCTCAAGGAGCGCCCCGAAGTGGCAAAGCGGTTCACTCAGGCCTGGGCACGCGCTCTGGCCGACATCGGAAAGGACGCTTCGGTGCGCAAGCATCTGGTGAAGAACACCTTCACGCCCCCGGCCATCGCGCCCACGGTGCCTCTGGTGAACTTCACGATGGTCAAGGACATGTCGGCCCAGGACAAGGCGGAGTTCCAGCAGTTCATTGACTTCGTCGCCGACAGCGGCGTGCTGTCCAAGAGGATCGACGTGACCAAGTATATGAAGGTCTTCTAGCCGCCCCGCGCGAAGCGGACGTATAGGATACGACCGCCGGCGAGGCGGAACGCATGGTCGAAGGCGCGTCTGCGAAAACGTTTGCCGCGGGCGCGCCTTCGCCGTCGGCTGCGACGGGCGAGGCGCACATCACGATCCGGGGCCTGTCGAAGGCCTTCGGCGCGGCGGTCATCTACGACGGCTTCGATCTCGATATCCCGCGCGGCCGTTTCGTGTCGGTATTCGGCCCCAACGGGTGTGGAAAATCGACCCTTATCAATCTTGTCGCGGGACTGCTGGAACCCGATGCGGGCACCATCCGGTTCGGCGGCAAGCGCCTGCGCGACACCAATTTCGGCTATGTGTTCCAGAACTACCGGGAGGCCCTGTTTCCGTGGATGCGGTCGATCGACAATATCCGTTACCCCTTGAAATTCCGTAACATTCCGCGCGCCGAACGAAGTAAGCGCGTGGAACGGCTGGTCGACCGCCTCGGCGTAACGCTCGACCTCTCCAAGTACCCCTACCAGCTGTCGGGAGGCCAGCAGCAACTCGTTTCGATCATGCGCTCGCTGGTGATCGAGCCCGAGGTGCTGTTCCTCGACGAACCGTTCTCCGCGCTCGACTACGAGATGACGCTTTTCATGCGCGATCAGCTCCAGGCGCTGTTCATGGACACGCAAACGACGATGGTGTTCGTCTCCCACGACCTCGAGGAAGCGGTCTATCTCGCCGACGACGTGATGCTGCTCTCGCGCGGACCCGCCGAGGTCGCGGACTACGTCACCGTCGGCATTCCGCGGCCCCGCACGGCCGCCACCATTTCCCAGGCCGAGTTCGTGCGGGTAAAGGCCCACTGCCTCGACGTCTTCCAGAAAACGGTGCGCGACGCGTGAGATACCTGATGGACAGGTTCGGGCCGCTCACTCCGCTGATCGGCGTGGTGGGGCTGCTCGTCATCTGGCAGTTGGCCTACTGGGTGGAGGTCGTCGACCGCGTGCTCCTGCCCTCGCCCGGCGCCATGTTCGCCGCCGTCTGGCACGGCATGACGGGCGGGCAGCTCCTGCTCGACTTTTTCCGAACCATCGAGCGAACATCGCTGTCGATCCTCTATGCCGGAATCATCGGGATCCCGCTCGGCATCGCGCTGGGGTCGTCGATTCCGGTGTACAGGTCGGTCGAGTTCGTGGTGGATTTTTTTCGCTCGACGCCCGCCAGCGCGGTTTTCCCGCTGTTCCTCGCTATCTCGGGCCCGGGCGATGCCACGAAAATCCAGGTCGCGACTTTCGGCGCGTCGCTGGTGATCCTGTTCAACGTCGCATACGGCGTGATGAACGCGCGCAAGACCCGTCTCCAGGCGGCCCAGGTCATGGGTGCATCCAGATTGCGCGTGCTCACCGACGTGATGCTGTTCGAGTCCCTGCCGCAGACCTTCGTCGGCCTGAGAAACGGCGTCTCGCTCGCGCTGATCATCGTCATCGTCGCCGAAATGTTCATCGGCTCGATCGACGGCCTCGGCCACAACGTTCTCGACAACCAGATGCTGTTCGAGATGCCGCGCATGTACGCCGCCATCTTCGTCGCCGGCGCGCTCGGCTACGGGTTCAACCTGATGTTTCTCCTGATCGAGCGGCGCTACGTCCACTGGTCGGGGCGTTGACGACCCGCGCCGCGGCTCAGTGGTAGAACAGCCGCGGCAGGAAGAGCGACAGCGACGGAATCCCGACCAGCAGCGCGAGACGCACGATGTCGGCGCACCAGAAGGGCGTCACGCCCTTGAACACGGTGCTGGTCTTCACGTCCTTGAGCACGCCCGCGAGCACGAAGACGTTGAGCCCGACCGGCGGGGTGATCAGGCTGATCTCGGTCACCACGACCGCGATGATGCCGAACCAGACCAGGATCGCCTCCTCGCCGAGCCCGGCATAGCCGAGCCCCTGCACCACGGGGAAGAAGATCGGGATGGTGAGCAGCAGCATCGACAGGCTCTCGAACACGCAGCCGAGCACGAGATAGATCGCCAGGATGATGACGATCACCATCAGCGGCGACAGATCGTAGCCGGTGACCAGCGAGAGCAGCCCGGAAGGCAGCCCGCCCCGGTTGACGAAGTTGGAGAAGATCAGCGCGCCGATCAGCACGATGAACAGCATCGCCGTGGTGCGCGCCGAATCGGTCAGCACCTCCAGCAGCGAGCGCCAGGTCAGCGCGCCGCGCGCGAGCGCGATCAGGAACGCGCCGCCCGCGCCGATCCCCGCCGCCTCGGTCGGGGTGAACAGCCCGCCATAGATCCCGCCCATCACCAGGACGAAGAGGATCAGCGTCCCCCAGACGCCCCTGAGCGCCGCGAACCGCGCCGGCCACGGCATCCGCTCGGCCCGCGGCCCGTCCTCCGGGCGCCGCCAGACCACCCACTGCACGGCGGCGAGGTAGAGGACGATCCCGAACAGCCCGGGGATGAAGCCGGCGGCGAACAGCTCGCGGATGCTGGTCTCCGTCATCAGCCCGTAGATCACCAGGATGACGCTCGGCGGGATCAGGATGCCGAGCGTGCCGCCGGCGGCGATCGAGGCCGAGGCCAGGCTGTCGGAATAGCCGTAGCGCCGCATCGGCGGCATGGCGACCTTGGACATCGTCGCCGCGGTGGCGAGGCTGGATCCGCAGATCGCCGAGAACCCGCCGCAGGCGACGATGGTGGCCATCGAGAGCCCGCCGCGCCGATGGCCGAGAAAGGCGTGGCTCGCGCCGTAAAGCTCGCCGGAGAGCCCCGCCCGGGAGACCAGGTTGCCCATCAGGATGAACAGCGGCACCACCGACAGGCCGTAGGAAAGCGCGGTCTCGGAGACCAGCGTCCCGACCATCGAGAGCGACGGCTGCCATCCGGAGAGATAGCCGAAGCCGACGAAGCCCACGATCCCCATCGCGAATGCGATCGGCAACCGCAGGAACACCAGCGCGAGAAGCACGACGAAGCCGATCAGGACGATATCCATCGGACTCCGCCCGTCGTCCCGTCAGACGCTGCTCTGATCGTCGCCGCCGGCCGGCGCCGGCCCCGAACCGCTCGCATAGCGGACGACGTTGACGGCGAACGCCACGGCCCCGCAGGCGCTCAGGACAGCGATGAAATAGGTGATCGGCGCGAGTTGAATCTCGAGGAACTCGGTCGCGTCGCCGTATTCCGCCTCCCGGCTGCCGATGATCCAGACCCGCCAGGCCACGAAGGCGAGCGCCGCCGCCATGATCGCGTTCAGAATCGCCTGGCGCAGCGGAACCAGGCGGTCCGGAAACCAGATGTCGAGCAGATCGACCGAAACATGCTCCTCGCGGAGGCACACCGACGGGAGGATGGCGAAGACGAGGACGCCCAGCATGAGCTGGGTCAGCTCGGTCGCCCCGTCGAGCGGGGCGCCCAGGAGTTCGCGCCCGATGACGTCGACGCAGGTCATCGCCATCAGGGCGAACAGCACCAGGGAGGACGCCCCTTCCGGAACGGCGGTCAGCAGGCCGCCGAAGCGCCGTCCGGAACAGGTCGTCCCGTCAGCGGGATCGGATCCGCTCACTTCGCCTTGTCATACGCGCGGGCGGTCTGGCGCAGCTCGGCGAGCGCGGCCCGAGCGTCGTAGCCGCCCTTGCTCGCCCGCTCGATCCAGGCCTCCTCGACCGGCTTCATGAGGCCGAGGAACGCCTTCTTCATGGCCGGCGTGGCGGTCTGGATTGTCGTTCCCGCCTCCTTCGCCGCAGCGAGGCCGGCCTTGTCGCCCCCGTCCCACACCGTGCCGGCGAACTGCGACAGCTTGGCGCCGGACACGCTCATCACCGCCTTGCGGTCGGCGTCGGAGAGCTTCTTGAGCGTCCCAGGGTTGATCAGCAGGGCGAAGCTTCCGTAGTAGAGCCCGCCCGGCATGATCATCACATGGGGGACCACCTCCTTGAGGCGGAAGGTCTTCTGGGTCTCCATCGGCATGAAGATGCCGTCGGCGACGCCCGACGACAGCGCCTCGTAGACCTTGGGCGCGGGCAGCTTCACCGCGGTGACGCCGAGCGCCTTGCCGACCAGGCTGCCGACCCCGCCGGGCACGCGGATCTTCATGCCCTTGAGGTCGGAAAGCGCCTTGAGCGGCTTCTTGGTCTGGATCACCGCCGGCCCGTGCGACATCAGCCCGAGCAGCACCGTGCCGCGATGCTCGTTCGCCTTGTGCAGGTATTTCTCGTGGATCTTCCAGTAGGCGACCCCGGCGGCCTCCGCGCTGGTGCCGAGATTGGGCATCTCGACCACCTGGGTGGCGACATAGCGGGTGTTGTAGCCGTGGAAGATCCAGCCGGCGTCGGCGATGCCGTCGCGCACCACGCCGAACTGCTTGAGCGGCGAGGCGAGCTTGTACTCGATCTTGGTCTTGACCCGGCCCTGGGTCGCCTCGGTCACCCATTTCCCCCAGGTCGGCCACACGGTGGCGTTGAGGAAATGGGTCGGCGGCGCCCAGCTCGAGATCCGGAGCACGGTCTCGGCGCCGGCGGGGGCGGCGGCGAGCCCGGCCGCGAGGCAGCCGAGCGGCAGAAGCGCGATACGTTTCGACATGGTCGTCTCCCCTTGGATGGCGGCGAGCCTATCACGCGACGGCGGGCCTCGAAAACCGGATCGGGGCGCCTACGCGGCGCTGGCGAACCCGTCCAGCACCTGTTTCTCGTAGGCGAGCAGCCTCTGCACGCTGTCGCGGCGATGCATGCGCTCGAAATGGGCGGAGGTGTTGGGGAAGGCGGAGAGATCGAAGTCGAACTGCGTCGCGCGCCGGCAGCACCAGAAGAAATGCGCATCGGGGGTGGCGAAGCGCTCGAAGAAGTACTCCCGCCCCGCCAGCATGCCGTCGGCGATGCCGAACGCCTCGGCGAGATACTCCCTGGCGTGGCCGACCACGTTGTCCGCCGTCCCCGGCACGTCGCACACCCGGGGCGGGGCGTTGATGCGGCTGAGATAGGGGTGGATGCCGGACGAGCACCAGGAGTGCAGCGAGATCGCCTCGAGCTCCTGCCACGGGTCGTCGGGCAGCAGCCGGGCGTCGGGGAAGGCGCGCGCGATCCAGAGCTGGATCGCCGTGCTCTCGGTCATCGTCTCGCCGTCGACCGCGAGCAGCGGCACCTTGTGCTTCGGATTGATCGCCATGAACTCCGCCGACATGTGCTGCTGCTGGCGGAAATTGAGCGGCCTGACCTCGAACTCCGCCCCCGCCTCGGTGAGCGTGATGTAAGGCGCGAGCGCGCAGGTGATGGGTGCGTAGTAAAGGGTGATCTGCATGGCGGTCTCCCGTGGGGTTTCGGTCGTGGCGGGACCTTATAATCTATCGTGGCGCAGACGAAACGGGTTGTGGTCGGGGACGCCGGAGTGAAGGAAAATATGCGATACACCATCGTGATCGAGAGGGCGTCCGCGAATTTCGCGGCCTACGTTCCCGACCTTCCCGGCTGCATTGCCACGGGAGATACGAGGGAAGACGCCGTTCGGGAGATCCGTCAAGCGATCCGGTATCACATCGAAAGCCTGCGCGAGCACCGGGAGCCCGTGCCGGAGCCGCAATGTACGGCGACCGTGGTGAACATGCCCGCCGAATGAGCAGCCGTAAGTCATCGCCCGTTAGCGCTCTCCAGTGGGCGTGCGGGGCGGACTTCCTTTGACATCCCCCTCTGTCGTCATGCCCGGACTTGATCCGGGGGGGGGACCGGCCCCCCCCCCCCCCCCCCCCCCCCCCCCCCCCCCCCCCGGCCC
>JAPPHW010000073.1 GCA_028820945.1 Defluviicoccus sp. | reverse complement strand
GGCGGCCGTTGACGAAGACGAACTGCGACTGCGCGTTGCCCCGGTTGAGCGTCGGCAGCCCGGTCCGGCCGGAGAGCCGCAGCCCTTCCCGTTCGGCGTCGACGGCGACCGAGTTCTCCACGAAGTCGGCGCCCATGACCTGGACCAGCCGCCCGGCATCCGCGTCGAGCATGTCCCCGGTCCCGGCCTCGTAGCGAAGGTGGGTCCGGTCCTCGCTCGCCAGGGTGAAGGCGACTCCCGGTTGGGCGAGCGCGAGCCGGCGTACCGCGTCCACCGCGTGTCGGAGCTCGGACCGTGTCGACTTGAGGAACTTGAGGCGCGCGGGCGTCGCGTAGAAGAGGTCGCGGACCTCGACCCGCGTACCCCCCGCGAGCGGGGCGGGCCGAACCTCCCCGATCGTCCCGCCCTCGACCGAGATCGCGTGGGCCTCGCTTGCGCCCTCGGCCCGGCTCGCGATCGACAGGCGGCTGACCGAGCCGATGGAGGGCAGCGCCTCGCCGCGGAAACCGAGCGTTCCGATCCGCGACAAATCGTCGTCGGGCAGCTTGGAGGTCGCGTGCCGCTCGACCGCGAGCGCGAGCTCGTCGGCGGTCATGCCGCGGCCGTCGTCGGAGACCGCGATCAGCGTCCGGCCGCCGTCGCGCAAGACGACGTCGATCCGCCCGGCGCCGGCATCGATCGCGTTCTCGACCAACTCCTTGACCGCCGAGGACGGGCGCTCCACCACCTCGCCCGCGGCGATCCGGTTGACCAGCGTCGGAGGCAGCCGGCGGATGGTCATCTCGTCACCGGCGGTGCGGATGCCGCGAGATAGGAGCGCGCCAGCACCTTCCCCTCCTCCACCGCGGGCTGGTCGAACGCATCGACGCCCAGCAGGTGCGCGGCGATCATGGTTTCCAGCATGAAATGCATCATCAGCGCGCCCATCGCCCTTTCGTCGAGCCTCGGGAGCGAAATCACGCGTGTCGGCCGCCCTTGGCGCGCCAGCGTCTCGGCGGTCGCCCGCTGCTCGGCGTCCATCAGATCGCCCAGCGTCCGACTCCGTATATAGGAAAGCGCGGGATCGGAGGCGAGCGCGGCGGGGATTCGCGCGCCCTCCCCCGCCCGTTCCAGCACGATCAGGGTGAACAGCTTGTCCACGGGCCCGGCGAGCCAGAGCTGCAGCTGGCTGTGCTGATCGACCGTGCCGAGCGCGTCGATCGGGGTGGTGCCGGTACCGTCCTTGCCCAGGCTCTCCGCCCAGAGCTGACGGAACCAGAGAGCGAAATCGGCCAGGCCGTCGGCGTAGGGCATCAGCACCGTCTGGGAGATCGCGCGTCCGCGGAGAGCCGCGACCGCGAGCGCGGCCCCCTCCGCCGCGGGGATCGCGTCGGGCGCCGCACCGGCGAGCAGGGGATCGAGAACCGAGGCGGCGCCCGCCCGGACCGCCGCCGCGTCCAGCCCGGCGATCATGGCGGGGAGAAGGCCGGTCGCCGACAGCGCGGAGTAGCGTCCGCCGATCCCGGGGTCGCAGTCGAGCGCCGTCAGGCGGTGGGTCGCGGCGAGGCGCCGCAGCGCGCTGTTTCCCGGCTGGGTGACGGCGGTCATGTGGGCGGCAGCGTCGATGCCGCGCCGCTTGAGCGCATCCAGCGCCGCCAGGAGTTGGGTCACGGTCTCCGCCGTCTCGCCGGATTTCGAAACGGCGAGCCAGCCGGTACGCCGCAAGTCGAGCGCCGCGAACAGCGCTTCGAACGTGTCGGGATCGACATTGTCCATGAAGCGGACGACGGGAAAACCGGCCGCCGGTCCGAAACCGCGGTCGGCGAGGGCGTAAAGGGTCCGCGCGCCGAGGCTGGAACCGCCGGTGCCGAGCACCACGACATGATCGAAATCCGACCGGTAGCGTCGGGAGATGCCGGAGGCCGCCTCGAGGTCGCCGTGCGCGCCCGGCAGCCGGAGCAGCGGCAGGCCGCCGTCTGCGTGCGCCTGCCGTAGCGTCGCGAGAGCGGGCGCCGTGGCGGCCAGCGCGGACTCGAAATCGCTCCGGTCCAGGCCGCGCGGTCCGATCGCCTCGGCAAAGCACGAAGTCAGGTCCTGGGTATAGGGCATCGGGCCCTCGTTACCGCATCGTTTCCAGGCCTTTGGGGTCGCCCACCACGACGATCGCGAGCTTCTCGGGCGAGAGCAGGCGGCGCGCGACCCGCCGGACGTCGGCGGCAGTCACCGCGTCGATCAGCGCCGGTCGCCGGTCGATATAGTCGATACCCAGCCCGTTGAGCTGGATGCCGACAAGCATGCGGGCGATGCTTCGGGTGGAATCGAGGCGCAGCGGGAACGATCCGTTGATGTAGCGCTTGGCGGCCGCGAGCTCGTCCTCGCCGACGCCGTCGCGCGCCATCCGTGTCCATTCGTTCCGCAGGAGGTCGAGCGCGGTTTCGACTCGCGCATTGGCCGTGGCGAGTTGGCCTACGATCATCCCCGCCCGGTCGAACAAGCGAAGATAGGTGCCGACCGAGTATACGAGGCCCCTCTTCTCGCGAATCTCCTCGTTGAGGCGCGACGTGCGCCCGCCGCCGAGCAGATGGTTCATGAGGTAAGCCGCGTAATAGTCCGGGTCGTCCCGCCGCGGACCGGGCTGGCCGAAAACCACGATGCTTTGGCGGATCGGTTTGCGGACGATGTGTATTCCGCCCTGGACCGGAGGCGGATCGGGGATGTCCGCCGGCGCGGCGGACGCGGGCAGCGCCCCGAACACATCGTCGAGCCTGTCCGCCAGTTCCCGGGCCGAGATGTCGCCGGCGACCCCCACGATCAAACCGTCGCGGACCAGCCGTTCCCGCACGAAGCGCCTCATATCCTCGACGGCGATGGCGGTCACGTCCCGCCGCGTTCCGGCCAGCGGCCTCGCGTAGGGGTGGTCGCCGAACGCCAGCCGGGACCATGTGCGTCCCGCGATCCGCCGGGGATCGTCCTTCCCGCCCTCGATACCGGCGACGATCTGGCGGCGGATGCGTTCGACCGGTTCCGCGTCGAAGCGCGGGGTTGTGAGAGCCTTGCGCAGCAATGCGAAGGCGCGCGCCCGGTGCTCGCTGAGCGTTCTGAGCGAGCCGTGAAAGCGCTCTACCCCCGCATCGAAGCCTATCGATGCGGCGGTGTCGTCGAGAGCCTTCTGGAAGCCCTGGGAATCGAGATCGCCCGCTCCTTCGTCCAGAAGGGCGGAGACCATGTTGGCGAGGCCCGACTTTCCCGGGGGATCGAGCGCGCCGCCGCCCCGGAACGCGAAACGGAAGCCGATCACCGGCACCGACTTGTCCTCCACCAGCCACGCCTCGATCCCGCCCGGCGAGCGGACGTGCTGGATCTCCGTCGCGGCGGCCGGCCAGACGGCAACCACGACCGCGAGCGACACCCCGAGCCAGGATAGCGGCCGGCTATCCATCGACCGACGCCCTATCCCGAGGAACCGGGGAGCAGGACCGCGGTGACCGACCGGCGCTCCACGAAGACCGCGCGTGCCGCATCCAGCACCGCCGCCGCGGTGACCTCCCGGATCCGCTCCGGCCAGGCCTCGACGTCGGCGATCGTCCGGCCGGTCGTGAGGGCGCGGCCGATCGCGCGGGGCGCGGCCCGGAGACCGTCCCGGGCGTAGATCGCGCCCGCCAGCATCGCCCGCTTGCTGCGCGCGAGCTCGGCTTCCGTAACCCCGCGTTGCAGGACCTGACCGATCTCCTCTTTCAGCAGCGTTTCGATCCTGACGATGTCGCCGCCGGCCAGCGCCGACGCCGAGACCGAAAATTCGCCCATGTCGAGCGCGGTCCCGAGATAGCCGGCGCCGGCGCCCGACGCGGCCTTTTCCTCGATCGCGAGGCGGCGGTGGAGACGGCTGGTGCTGCCGCCGCCCAGGATGTCGGACAGCAGGAGAAGCGGATAGGCGTGCCGGGTCTCGCCGGCGGCGTAGCTCGGCGCGCGCCAGGTTATCGAAACGCTCGGCACATGCACCAGCGGGCTTTTCATCGTGATCCGTTTGGCCGCGAGCTGGTCGGGTTCTTGCGGCCGCGCGCGTCGGGGTACCGGACGACGGGGGATCGCCCCGTAATATTTTTCGGCGAGGCGGCGCACTTCGTCGGCGGTCGCGTCGCCGGCCACGATCAGGATCGCATTGTTGGGGGCGTAGTGCCGCCGATAGAAAGCCAGCGCATCTTCCGCGGTCAGCCCGTCGATCTCGCTCTTCCAGCCGATGACCGGGATCCTGTAGGGGTGGCGCAGATAGGTCACCGCGCGGCGGCGCTCGTAGAGCTGGGCGGAAGGGCTGTTGGCGGTGCGCTGGCGCCGCTCTTCCTGGACCACGCCCCGTTCCGGCGCGGCCTTCTCGTCGGTCAGGCGAAGGTTGGTCATGCGGTCCGCTTCCATCCGCATGACGAGCTCCAGCTTGTCGCTCGCCACGCGCTGAACGTAGGCGGTGTAGTCCTGGCTCGTGAAGGCGTTATCGGAGCCGCCGTTCGCGGCGACGATCTTCGAGAACCGGCCGGACGGAACCGTGGGCGTTCCCTTGAACATCAGATGTTCGAGGAAGTGGGCGACGCCGGACTTGCCGGGCGGTTCGTCCGCGGCGCCGACCTTGTACCAGAGGGTGTGGACGACGATCGGAGCGCGCGCGTTCTCGACCGCGACGACCTGAAGCCCGTTATCCAGCGTGAACGTCGTGGGGTTGAAGACGCCGGCCTCGGCCGGTGCGCCCGAGACCGCGGCAATCCACAGCGCGACAGCGCCTGGCGCGACGCGGGGCACGGTCGGGGGTCTATGGGCCGCGCGGCAAACCGGACGGCACGCGGTCAGTTGAACAGACCCTTGAGGAATCCGCTCTCACGACGTTCGATCGTCGGTGTGCTGCCGGCCGACGGCGCCTTGCCGAGCGCCTGGTTGGACTGGAGGCGCTGCGCCTCCTTCGTCGCATCGACCACCTCGCCCGGGCGTTCCGGCGCGCGCCAGAATACGATCTTGTCGACGAACCCCGTCGTCGACTCGGCGAGAGCAGCGGACTCGGCATCGACCTTGCTCCGGATGCCGGGTTCCGACTTGCCGGCGCCCGCGCGCTGGAGGAACGCGCTTTCCGCGGGCGACGTGTCGCCCGTCGGGGCCGCGCTGGTGGAGGCGCTCCGCACCAGCGTCTGCCTTACCTCGTCCCTGATTTCGGCTTCCTGCGGCCGCCGGGTGCCGGGTGCCGGAGGGCGAAGGTTGTAATCCGGCGGCAACGCCAGCGGTGCCCGGGTGACGACGGCGAACTCGTCGGGCGGCTTGTTGCCGAGACCGATGCTCTGGCGCGCCTCGTCGCTGCACCCGGCGATTCCCGCCGCCGCGAGAACTCCCAGCAGCGCAGGGATCTTGCCCGCCAAGCTCATTCGAGACGCCTCATGCCTACTCTCCGGTCGGGTCCGACACGGTACGGTCAGTCCGCTTCCCGATCAAGCTTCCGTAAAGGACGATCGCCACGCCGACGGTTATCGCGCTGTCGGCCAGGTTGAACGCCGGCCAATGGTAGCCGCCGATGTGAAAATCGAGGAAATCGACCACGTGGCCCAGCAAAACCCTGTCGACGAGGTTGCCCGCCGCGCCGCCCGCGATCAGCCCCAGCGCGAAGGCAAGCGGGCGTTCCCGGGTCCGCGTCATCCAGACCAGCAACCCTGCCACGACGACCATCGCAAAGCCGGACAAGACCCATCGGCCCCATGCCGAGTCGGTATCGAACAAGCCGAAACTCGCGCCCCGGTTATAGACCAGCACCAGATCGAAGAACGGGGTCACGGTCAGCTTGTGGCCGATCCCCTGGAGCCACTGAAGCATCGCCCACTTGGTGGCCTGATCGGCCAGCGCGACGGCGATCGCGGTCGACAGGCCTACCCTCGGCATGGCGCCGGCCACGAGACCTATTCGGCGGCCGCGCCGAACTGTCCAACCGCGTCGGCGCAGCGTCCGCAAATGTCGGGGTAGGCGGGCAACGTCCCGACCTCGGGCAGCACCCTCCAGCAGCGCTCGCACTTGAGGCCGGAGGCGAGCCGGACGACGACGCCGACGCCGGGGATTTCGGGCAGGGTGAAGGCATCGGGCGGAACCGCCCCGGCGGTGACCGTCGCGGCGGACGTGATGGCGATCTCGTCGAAAGCGAGACCCTCCAGCGTTACCGCCGTCCCGGAGTCCACGAATATCTCGGGATGGGCCTGCAGGCTGGAGCCGATGCGCTTCTCCGCGCGATCCCGCTCCAGCGCGCCGGTCACCACGCGGCGGACGGCGCGCACCGTCTCCCAGCGCGCGGCGATCTCCTCCGCCCGCCAACTTGCCGGGATCTCGGGGAAAAGGCGGAGGTGGACGCTGTCCGCGTCTTCTCCGAATCGCGTCAGCCACGCCTCTTCCGCGGTGAAGCAGAGAATGGGCGCGAGCCAGGCGGTCAGGCAGGAGAACAGCGCATCGAGCACCGTCCTCGCCGCGCGGCGGACCGGGTCGTCGCGGCGGCCGCAATAGAGCGCATCCTTGCGGATGTCGAAATAGAACGCCGACAGCTCGACCGCGCAGAAATTGTGCAGCGCCGTGAACAGCGGGTGGAAGTCGAAGTTACCGAAGCCCCGGCGCACCTCGCCGTCGAGCTCGTGCAGCCGGTGCAGCACCCAGCGCTCGAGCTCCGGCATCGCCTCGGGCTGCACCCGCTCGCGCTCGTCGAAGTCGGCGAGGTTGCCCAGCATGTAGCGCAGCGTGTTGCGGATCCGCCGGTAGGCCTCGACGTTCTGGTCGATGATGTGCTCGCCGATCCTGAGATCGGCCGAGTAGTCCGAGGCGACCACCCAGAGGCGCAGAATGTCGGCGCCGAACTTCTCCATCACCTCCTGCGGAGCAACGACGTTGCCGAGCGATTTCGACATCTTCCGGCCCTGCTCGTCGAGCACGAATCCGTGGGTAAGCACCGCCTCGTAGGGCGCGCGCCCCCGCGTGCCGCAGGCTTCGAGGAGCGAGGAGTGGAACCAGCCCCGATGCTGGTCCGATCCTTCGAGATAGAGCGAGGCGGGCCAGGCAAGGTCGTCCCGCGTCTCCAGCGTGAAGCTGTGGCTCGCGCCGGAATCGAACCAGACGTCGAGGATGTCCGTGACCTGCTCGTAATCGGCGGGATCGCGGTCCGGTCCGAGGAAGCGTTCGGGCGGGCTCTCGAACCAGGCGTCCGCGCCCTCTTCCTCGACCGCCCTGACGACGCGCTCCAGCACATCTTCGTCCCGCAGCGGCTCGCCGGTCTTCCTGTCGACGAACACCGTGATCGGCACCCCCCAGGCGCGCTGGCGCGAGACGCACCAGTCGGGCCGGGCGGCGATCATGCCTTCGAGCCGGTTGCGCCCGGATTCGGGGTAGAACGCGGTGCGCGCGATCGCGTCGAGCGCCTTCTGTCGCAGCGCGTTCTCCGCCATGCCGATGAACCATTGCGGCGTGTTGCGGAAGATCAGCGGCTTCTTCGAGCGCCACGAATGCGGGTAGGCGTGCACCAGGGTGCCGCGCGCCATCAGCTTGCCCGCCTGCGCGATCGCGTCGGCGACGGTGCCGTCGACCTTGTAGACATGCTGGCCGGCGAACAGCGGCACATGGTCGTAGAACAGACCGCCGTCGCCGATGGTACGCGGAACCTCAAGCCCGTGCGCCTGGCCGACCTCGAAGTCCTCGCTGCCGTGGCCGGGCGCGGTGTGGACGAGCCCGGTGCCCTGCTCGACGGTTACGTGATCGCCCGGCAGGAGGGGAACGTCGAAGTCGTAGCCCTGGCCGTCGAGCGGATGACGGCAAACGGTTCCCGCAAGATCCCGGCCGCCGAGGGCCGCGAGTTTGTTCGTCCCGGTCACGCCGGTCTCGGCGAAGACCTGCGCGCTCAGTGCCTCGGCGAGAAGGACCCTTTCGCCGGCGACGGCGAGACTGTCGTCCGCGACCTCGGTCACTTCGTAGACCGCGTAATCGATATCTTCGCCGTAGGCGATGGCGCGGTTGCCTGGGATGGTCCAGGGCGTCGTCGTCCAGATGACCGCCGACGCGCCGGCGAGCGCTTCAAGGCCCGTTCCGACCACCGGGAAGCGCACGTGGACGGTGGTGGACCTGTGATCGAGATATTCGACCTCGGCCTCGGCGAGCGCCGTCTTCTCGACCACCGACCAGA
>JAPPHW010000223.1 GCA_028820945.1 Defluviicoccus sp. | reverse complement strand
ACGCGCTCACCGGCAAGGTGCTGGAGCTCAAGGCGGCGGGGCGCGACATCATCGGCCTCGGCGCCGGCGAGCCCGATTTCGAGACCCCGGACAACGTCAAGGAAGCCGGGATCCGGGCGATCCGCGAGGGCGACACCCGCTACACCCCGATCCCCGGGACGATGGCGCTACGCCAGGCGATCTGCGGCAAGTTCAAGCGGGAGAACGGGCTCGACTACGCGCCGGACGAGGTGATCGTCTCATGCGGCGGCAAGCAGGTTCTTTACAACGCCTTCGTCGCCACCCTGGACGAGGGCGACGAGATCGTCATCCCGACGCCCTACTGGGTATCCTACCCGGACATGGCGCTGCTGGCGGGCGGCACCCCGGTGTTCGTCGACGGCAAGGAGGAGATGGGCTTCCGGATTACGCCCGAGGATCTCGAGGCGGCGATCGGGCCGCGGACCAAGTGGGTGCTGATCAACTCGCCGAGCAATCCCAGCGGGGCGGCCTATACCGCGGACGAGCTGGCCGCGCTCTGCGAGGTCGTCCGGCGGCACGATCGCGTGTGGATCCTGACCGACGACATGTACGAACACATCGTCTATGATGGGTTCGGCTTCGCCACCCCGGCGGCGGTCGATCCCTCGCTCAAGGACCGGACGCTGACGGTCAACGGGGTATCCAAGGCCTATTGCATGACCGGCTGGCGGCTCGGCTACGCGGCGGGGCCGAAGGAGCTGATCCGGGCGATGACGGTGGTGCAGTCGCAGAGCTCGACCCACACCTCGTCGATCAGCCAGGCGGCGGCGGTCGAGGCGCTCAACGGCCCGCAGGATTTCCTGGCAAGAAACGCGCGCGTGTTCCAGGAGCGCCGCGACCTCTGCGTCTCGATGCTCAACCAGGCGAGCGGCCTCCGCTGCGGGACGCCGGAAGGCGCCTTCTACCTCTATATCTCCTGCGCCGGGACGATCGGCCGCAAGACCCCGGACGGCGCGACGATCGAAAACGACACCGATTTCGTCACCTACCTGCTCGAAACCGAGGGCGTGGCCGTGGTCCAGGGGGCCGCGTTCGGGCTTTCGCCCTATTTTCGCATCTCCTACGCCGCCTCGAACGCGGAGCTGGAGGAGGCCTGCCGGCGCATCCAGAGGGCGTGCGCGGCGCTCGCGTGACCCCGACCGACCGCCTGCATGGGTCTTGATTCGGGCCGGCCGCGCTGAAACATTACGGCATTCGCGGACGTACGGGATGTCCGCCCCGCGGCAGGCGGCGCGGCACGCTTCCAGGAACGCATCCCGGCCAAGGGAGAAGAACATGGCGAGCGCCTCCGGGCCACGCTGCGTGGCACTAGTCGGACCCTATCTCAGCGGCAAGACCACCCTGATGGAGAGCCTGCTCTCGGTATCGGGCGGGATCCACCGCAAGGGATCGATCAAGGAAGGCAACACCGTGGGCGATTCCGCGCCGGAAGCGCGCGCCCGCCAGATGTCGGTCGAAATCTCGGTCGGCTCGACCTCCTATCTCGACGACGAATGGACCTTCCTGGACTGTCCGGGCTCGATCGAGATGCGGCAGGAGGCGCTGAACGCGCTGACGGTCGCCGACCTGGCGGTCGTGGTCTACGAGCCCTCGACCGAGCGCGCGATGACGCTCGCGCCGCTGTTCAAGGTTCTCACCGACCGCGGCGTGCCCCATATGGTGTTCATCAACAAGATCGACACCATCACCGAGCCGGTCTCGGCGGTCTACGAAGCGCTGCGTTCCGTCGAGCACGCACCGCTTGTGCTACGCCAGATCCCGATCCGCGAGGGCGAGACGGTGTCGGGCTATGTCGATCTGATCAGCGGGCGAGCCTACAGGTACACCGCCAGGGCAGGCTCGGAACGTATCGATACGCCGGACACGGTCGCCGACGAGTACGAGTCGGCGCGGGAGTCGATGCTGGAGGCGCTTGCCGACTTCAACGACGAATTGCTGGAGAAGCTGCTTGAGGACGAGGTCCCGGACATCGAGGAAATCTACGGCTACCTGACCGAAGGGGTGCGCGCCGCCGACGTGGTGCCGGTGCTGATCGGCTCGGCGGAACAGGATTACGGCGTGCGGCGCCTGCTCAAGGCGCTACGCCACGAAGTGCCCGGTCCAGATGCCATGATCGAGCGCCTGGGGGTCGAGATCGGCGGCGGAACGACCGCGCAGGTCTTCAAGACCTACCACGCCCAGCACGCGGGCAAGCTGTCGCTGGCCCGCGTCCTTTCGGGCACGGTCAACGAGGGCATGTCCCTGAACGGTCAGCGGGTCGGCAGCCTGCAGGCGCTCATGGGCGGTCAGCAGAACAAGATCGCGAGCGCCGGGCCGGGCGCGGTCGCCGCGCTGGGGCGCATGGATTCGGTCAGGACGGGCGATCTGCTTACCGACGGAAACGGTGGGGCGAACGGTGTCGACTGGCCGGAACCGATCGTGCCGGTCTATGCGCGCGCCATTTCGCCCGAGAACCGCAACGACGAGGTCAAGCTCACCGGCGCGCTCCAGCGCCTCAACGAGGAAGACCCGTCGGTCAGCTACGAGCAGAACGCCGACACCCGCGAGATGGTGCTGTGGGGCCAGGGCGAGATCCACCTCCAGGTCGCGCTGGAAAAGCTGAAGGGGCGCTACAACGTCTCCGCCGTGGCCGCACCGCCGAGCGTGCCCTACAAGGAGACGATCCGGAAGACGGTCTCCCAGCACGGACGCTTCAAGCGCCAGACCGGCGGTCACGGCATGTTCGGCGACGTCCACGTGGACATCTCGCCCCGCCCGCGCGGCGAGGGTTTCGAGTTCACCGACAAGATCGTCGGCGGTGCCATCCCCAAGCAGTTCATTCCCGCCGTCGAGGCCGGCGTGAAGGAATTCGCAGAACGCGGGCCGCTCGGCTTCCCGGTGGTCGACTTCGGGGTGCGGCTCACCGACGGGCAGTTCCACGCGGTCGACAGCAACGAAATGTCCTTCAAGCTCGCCGCTCGGGTCGCGATGACCGAGGGCATGCCCAAATGCGGCCCGGTGCTGTTGGAACCGATTTCCAAGGTGGAGATCGACGTGCCGGCCGATTCCACCAACAAGGTGCACGGGCTGATCAGCGGCCGCCGCGGCCAGATTCTCGGCTTCGCGCCCAAGGAGGGCTGGAAGGGCTGGGATACGGTCGAGGCAAATATGCCGTCTTCGGACATCGTCGACCTGATCATCGAGCTGCGCTCGCTGAGCCAGGGCGTGGCGACCTTCCGGTCTTCCTTCGACCGTCTTCAGGAGCTGACCGGCCGCCTCGCCGACCAGGTGATCGAGGCCCGCAAGGAGGCCGACGAGGCGAACTAGAAGAAGGCGCCGGGGAGGAAACATGACGATCATGAGCAAGCGCGGCTGGGAACTGCCGGAATCCGCGGCGACGCCCGAGGACAAATTCCTCCGGCGGCGCGAGCTGGTAAAGGCGCTTGCCGCCGGACCTATTCTCGCGGCGTCGGGGATCGGATTCGCTGGGCCTGCCCAGGCGACAAGCGGGCTTTATCCGGCCAAGCGCAACCCGCGTTACAGACTCGACCGCACGGTCACCGACGAGCGGATCGTCACGACCTACAACAATTTCTACGAGTTCGGCTCACACAAGCAGATCTGGAAAGCCGCCCAGAAGCTCAAGACCAGGCCCTGGACGGTCACCGTCGACGGCATGGTGGAGAAGCCCTTCACCATCGACGCGGAGGCGCTGATCCGGAAGATGCCGCTGGAAGAGCGTCTGTACCGCCACCGCTGCGTCGAGGCTTGGTCGATCGCGGTGCCGTGGAGCGGCTTTGCCCTTGAGGCCCTGGTCGCCATGGCGCGGCCCTCGGCGGGCGCGAGGTACCTGGAGATGCGCGGTTTCCACGACGCCTCGGTGGCCAGCGGGCAGCGCCAGGTCTGGTATCCCTGGCCCTATCTGGAGGGTCTTACGATCGAGGAGGCGACCAACGAGCTCGCCTTCATCGCGACCGGCGCATACGGCAAGGAAATCGCCAAGCAGAACGGCGCGCCGCTCCGCCTCGCGGTGCCGTGGAAATACGGCTTCAAGTCGATCAAGTCGATCACCCGCTTCACCTTCACCGACAAGCGCCCTGTCAGCTTCTGGGAAGAGATCGCGGGACAGGAGTACGGTTTCTGGGCCAACGTCAATCCCGAAGTCGACCACCCGCGCTGGAGCCAGGCGACCGAGCGCCAGCTCGGCACCGGCCAGCGGGTGCCGACCCTGCTCTACAACGGCTACGCCGAGCAGGTCGCCCACCTCTACAAGGACATGAAGGGCGAGGCGCTGTTCAAGTAAGGGGTGTCCGTTGCGGTCGGTCGCCCTTCCACAGGGGCCTATACGGTTAACATGACGGGCGGCACGCGCTGCGGTCCGGCGACAGGAACGCCGCTCCGCCCCTTTGTCGTTGACCCCCCGTTCGTCAACTAATCTTTGTAAGCTCCGAAAAATTCCCTCATCCCGAACAGGCGCGCCAGCGCCGTATCGAGGGATCGCGCTACGCGCCCTCCCAGCGCTCCAACTCTTCTTCCGGCAGCGGTTCCACAAAGTCCTCGGGAACGACGATCTTTCCCTTGAGGACGTCGGCGATATTCACGCCCCACCTTCCGGCCGGCCCGCCATCATCCGCACCGCGCGGTAGGTAATCGCCGTCTCGCCGTCCTGGTTGATGACGTCGTTGGTCGTGGTCACGATCCCGCGATTGCCCTTGCTGGTCGGGCGGATCGCGGTGACCTCGACCTCGGCGTGGACGGTGTCTCCGGCGAAGACCGGCTTGAGGACCTTCTTCTCGACCTCCAGCAGCGCGAGCCCGGTGGTCTGCATCGCCGCCTGGCAGAGCAGCCCCTCGATAATCGTGTAGGTGCATGCGGCCGGCACCACCCGGCCCTGGATCGCGCCGTGCCCGGCCTCGTTGAAGGAGAGGTCGGTGAAGATCGTCTCGACCATGCCCGTCACCCCGATGAAGCCCACGATATCGGGCTCGGTGATCGTCCTGTTCAGGGTGCGGAACCGGTCGCCGACGGCGAGGTCGTCCCAGTAGAAGCCGATGCCGATGGTCTTCATGCTTCGCTCCCTTCGGTGTCGTTCCGCCCGTCGACCGAGGCGCCCGAGGCGAACAGGTCGGCGATTTCCGCTTCGCCAAGTCCGGCCTCGGCCAGGACCTCGGCGGAATGCTCGCCGAATCTGGGCTGCAGGCGCCGGATCGCGTTGCCTTCGCCGGAATCGGAAAACCTGACCGGCGGATCGGTCAGCACTATCCCGCCCTCGGTCGGATGGCGGAGGCGGTGAAAGAACCCCACCGCGTCGAGATGCGGGTCCTCCATCAGCCCCTCCAGCGTGGCCACCGGGGCGGCCGGGATTTCGAGCCGTTCGAAGACTTCCGCCCATTCGGCACTCGTTCGTTCGCCGAGGCACTCCCCGGCGGTCCGGTAGACCTCGTCGATATTGTCGCTCCGGCTCTTGAGCGTGTCGAAACGGGGATCGTCGATCAGCTCCGGCCTCCCGACCTCGCGCCAGAAGCGGCGCCACTGCTCGTCGGTATAGGCGAGCATGCAGATATAACCGTCCGCCGTCGGGTAGGGCCGGCGCCAGGGAACCAGCACGCGGGGATAGCCCATCTCCGCCTCCGCCGGATCGAAGGCGCGGCCGTAGATGTGCTCGGTGAGGTTGAAGGCCGCCATGGTCTCGAACATCGGGATCTCGACGAACTGGCCGCGCCCGGTACGCTCGCGCGCCAGCAAGGCTGCGATCACCGAATAGGCGGCGACCAGCGCGCAGGTCTTGTCGGCCATGATGGTCGGCATATAGCGCGGCTCGCCGACCAGCCGGGCCATCAGGTCGGCGCTGCCGCTGCGTCCCTGGATTACGTCGTCGTAGGCGGGCTGGCCGCCATAAGGGCCGTCGGTGCGGTATCCGTGCAGCCCGGCATACACGATGCGAGGGTTGCGGGCGCAAACGCTCTCGTGGCCGAAGCCGAGCCGATCGAGCTTTTGCGGGCGGATCGAGTGGAGGAACACATCCGCGCCGTCGACGAGCCGCCACAACGCGCTCCGCGCCGCCGCCTGCTTCAGGTCGAGGACGACGGAGCGCTTGTTCCGGTTCACCCCCATGAACAGCGCCGCCATGCCGGGGGAGCGCTGCGGGCCGGTGCGCCGCGTGGTGTCGCCCTCCGGCGACTCGATCTTGATCACCTCCGCGCCGAGATCGCCCAGCACCTGGGTGGCGAGCGGACCGAGCACGACCGAGCTCAGGTCGAGCACGCGAAAACCGTCGAGCGGGCCGGTCATCCGGCGCCGCCTGCGGGCTCGGGAATGTCGGGCATCGTCGGATCCGAAATCGAGAACCCGGCGATTGTCGTCATCGGGTTGGGACGACGCAACGTCCTCACCCGGCCAGCTCTTCCAGCGGCCAGCGCGGGCGGGGCGCGAAGTCGAGACCGTCGGAAAGGCCGAGCGCGAGCCTCTCCACCCCTGTCCATGCGACCATCGCCGCATTGTCGGTGCAGAGCCGGGCCGGCGGGGCGACGAACGAAAGACCGTGCTCCTCCGCCACGGTTTCGATGCGCGCCCGCAAGGCCCGGTTGGCGGCGACCCCGCCGGTCACGGCGAGCGTCGTACCGTCCGGACACCGGTCGCGGAAGAGCGCGATCGCGTTCGCCGTCCGGTCGGCCATCACATCGGCCACCGCCTGCTGGAAGGCGGCGCAGAGGTCGGCGACATCGTCCGCCGCGAGCGGTCCGGGCGGCAGGCGTTCGACGGCATGGCGAACCGCGGTCTTGAGGCCCGAGAAGGAGAAATCGCAACCCTCCCTGCCGCGCAGGGGCCGGGGCAGGGCAAAGCGTTCGGCGTCTCCCCCTTCGGCGGCGCGCTCGACCGCCGGGCCGCCGGGATAGCCGAGCCCCAGCATCTTGCCCACCTTGTCGAACGCCTCGCCCGCGGCATCGTCGACGGTCGTGCCGAGAAGCCTGTGGCGCCCCACCCCCTCGACGGAGACGAACTGGCAATGCCCGCCGGACACCAGCAGCGCGAGATAGGGAAAGGCGACGTCGTGGGTAAGTCTCGGGGTCAGCACATGGGCTTCGAGGTGGTTGACCGCGAAGAACGGGAGGTCGTGCGCGGCGGCGATGGCCTTTCCGGTCATCGCGCCGACGATGACGCCGCCGATCAGCCCCGGCCCGCCGGTCGCCGCCACCCCGTCGAGCGCGTCGAAGCCGATCCCCGCGTCGTCCATCGCGCGCGCGATCGTGCGGTCGATAACTTCCAGGTGCGCGCGTGCGGCGATCTCGGGCACCACCCCGCCATAGTCGCGATGCGCGTCGAGCTGGTCGCGCACGACGTCGGCCAGGATCGCGCGGCGGTCGTCGACTACTGCCGCCGCGGTCTCGTCGCAACTCGTCTCGATGCCGAGAACCAGGGTCATCGCCCGTCCCGCGCCTCTTTCGACTTCTTGCGCTTGTTTGACATCGATTCGCCTATGATCCCATTTCACAAGGGATTGTCCGGGGTCCGCGATGAGCGCTCGGATCAGAATCGGAACGCGCGCCAGCCCGCTCGCCCGCGCCCAGGCCGACGAGGTCGTCCGCCGCCTTGCCGCGGCAGAGCCGGCGCTCCGGGCCGAGGGCGCGCTCGCGGTCGAGATCATCCATACCACGGGCGACCGCATGTTGCAGGGCCCGCTCGCTGCAATAGGCGGCAAGGGGCTGTTCACCAGGGAAATCGAGGAAGCCCTCCAGGAGAAGCGGATCGACATCGCGGTGCACTCGATGAAGGACATGCCGACGAGGCTTCCGGACGGGCTCGCGATCGGCGCGGTCCTGCCGCGCGCGGATCCACGCGATGCGCTGATCGCGGCCGACGCGGATGCCGGGTCCCGGGGGCTGGGCGGCCTCCCGGAAGGCGCGGTCATGGGCACCGCCTCGCTGCGCCGGGGCGCGCTGGTCCGTCACGCCCGCCCCGATCTCAGGGTGGTGGCGTTCCGCGGCAACGTGCAGACCCGGCTGCGCAAGCTCGCGGACGGCGAAGCGGACGCGACCCTGCTGGCGCTCGCCGGGCTCGATCGGCTGGGCCTCGCCTATCGGGCGCACGCCGTGCTGGACTCCGATATCATGCTGCCCGCGGCGTGCCAGGGGATCATCGGAATCGAGTGCCGCGCCGACGATACC
>JAPPHW010000332.1 GCA_028820945.1 Defluviicoccus sp. | reverse complement strand
TCCTCGCCTACGCCTTCGTGGGGCATCTCGCCCCCGGCATGCTCAAGGGCTACGAGCAGGACAGCTACCGGCTTATCGCCGAGCTCGGCGTGACCAACGTCGCGCTGCTCGGCCTGCCTCTCAAGATCATCGTGCTAACGGTGGTGCTGTTCATCTGGATGGGGCAGCTCCTGCTGCATACCGGGGCGTCGGAATGGTTCACCGACCTTGCCGCCGCCATCATGGGGCGCTCGCGCGGCGGCTCGGCCAAGATCGCCGTCGTCGCCTCCGGGCTGTTCGGCTCGATCTCGGGCTCGGCGGTCTCCAACGTCGCCTCGACCGGGGTGATCACCATCCCGCTGATGCGCCAGGCGGGCTACGACCGCAAGAGCGCCGGCGCCATCGAGGCGGTGGCCTCGACCGGCGGCCAGATCATGCCGCCGATTATGGGCGCGGCCGCCTTCCTGATGGCCGAGCTGCTGGAGCTCGACTACACCGAGATCATCCTCGCCGCGCTGATCCCCTCGATCCTCTACTACCTCGCGGTGTTCGTGCAGGTCGACCTCGAGGCGGCGAAGAACGACATCGCGCCCATGCCGAAGGAGCGCATCCCGCCGGTCCTCCGGGTGCTCAGGGAGGGCTGGTTCTTCACCCTGCCCTACGCGGTGCTGGTCTACGCGCTCTTCACCCTCAACCTGCCGGCCCAGGAGGCGGCGTTCTGGGCGGCGATCTCGGTGGCGGCGGTCAGTATCGTCTTCGGCTACAAGCGGCGCCGGATCAGGCCGCGGCAGCTCTGGGACTCGATCGCCGATTGCGGCCGCGCCTCGGCCGACATCGTGGTCATCGGCGCCATGGCCGGCATCATCATAGCCATCCTCGACCGCACCGGGCTGGGCCAGGCGCTGACCCTGATCCTCGCTGCGGTCGGCGAGGACAGCCTGTTCCTTCTCCTGGTGCTGACCGCGATCGTCTCGATCCTGCTCGGCATGGGAATGCCGACCTCGGCGATCTACCTGCTGCTGGCGACGATGATCGCGCCGTCGCTGATCAAGCTCGGTATCCACCCCATCGCCGCGCACATGTTCGTGCTCTATTTCGGGCTGATGTCGATGATAACGCCGCCCGTTGCGATCGCCGCCTTCGCGGCGGCATCGTTATCGGGTGCGCGGCCCATGGAGACCGGCGCGACGGCGGTCCGGCTTGGCTGGATCGCCTACGTGATTCCCTTTGTGTTCGTGCTTTCGCCCGCGCTGATCGGCCAGGGCACGGCGTTTGAGATCGTCTCCGCCGCGGCCACCGCGATGATTGGCGTGTGGATCGCCTCCTGCGGGCTGATCGGCTTCATGTTCGGCCGGCTCGGCATGGCCGAGAGGCTGCTCACCTTCGCCGCCGGCATCCTGCTCCTGCTGCCCGCCCATGCCATCCCCTACGGGCTCTGGCTCAATGTGGCCGGACTCGCGCTCGGCGCGCTGATCGTGGGCAAAGACTATCTCGCGCGGCGGCGGGCGACTCTCAAGACGACGCAATAGGGGCGGCCCCGTGACGCTTTACAAGTACAACTCCGCAGACAACCATCTCGATCAGCGCTGGATCCCGGCACGGCTGTGGCAGGACCGCGTCGCCGCCCGGTTCAGGGAAGCCGCGCCCAAGGTGGTCGAGCACGAGGGCGCGCGGCTCTGGAGCTGGGAGGGCAAGATCGTCGGCGGGCGCGACGGCGGCACCGCCGACGGTCCGGACAACCGCGCCCTGCTCGATCAGTTCTTCGGGCGGTCCGGCGCGCGCATCCCGGACGGCAGCCTGCCGCCGTCGGATCCGGACCTCCTGCTGGAGCACATGGATCACGGCAGCGTCTACGGCTATGTCGGGTTCGGCTCGACCCGCAAGTGGGACATCGACGATCCGTCGCTGCGCCACGAGGTCCACCGCGTCTACAACGACTGGGTCATGGAGCTGAACGCCCGCGATCCCGACCGTCTGATGATCCTCCCCATATTGCCGGTGTTCGATCCCGACTCGGTGCCGGGAGAGATCCGGAGGCTCGCCGCGATGGGCTGCAAGGCGGCCGAGTTCGTGCCTTTCGACGGCCCCCATCCGATGTTCCACGAATGCTGGGAGCCCGTCTGGCAGGCCTTCGAGGAGACCGGGACGGTGTGCGCCTGCCATATCGGCGGCCACGTCAAGACGACCATCCCGCCGGCGGATCGCGGCGAACGGATGGCCTATTTCTCCTGCGCGCCGTTCTCGCTGTCGCGCCCGCTCGCCGACATCGTCTATTGCGGGGCGCTGCAGCGCCATCCCGGGCTCAAGGTCCTGTTCGCCGAATGCCGGGCCGGCTGGGTGCCGTTCCTGGTCTACTGGATGGATCGCCAAGCCGACGAGCGCCCCGGCCTGTTCCGCGATACCGGGCTCAAGGAGCTCCCGAGCTTCTACGTCAGGCGCCAGATGCTGGTCACCTTCGAGGAGGACGAGATCGCCGCCCAGGGGATCACGCACGAGGATAACGTGCTGCGCGACATTCTGGTGTTCGGCGCCGACTACCCCCACCCGCAGGGCACCTGGCCCGACCCCTCGCCGATCTTCTATGAGATGTTCAGAGGCCTCGACCCGTCGCTCCGCCACGAGATCGTCTACGAACGGATGCGTCGCTTCTTCGGCCTCCAGGGCCCGCCCACCGGGCAGGTGACGACGCCCGCCATGATCGCCGAGGACGGCGCCGGCAAGTCCCGGGCGCATGCCGATTACGAGTAGGGTACGGCCCCTATTGGCAAACGCGATTTCCGGGAAACATATTCAACCACGAGCCCGGAGATCATGACCATGCTGTGTGTCGGGATCGTCATCGCGGCCTTCCTGCGGTGCGCCATAACCGACACGGAACGACGGCTGGGCAAGAGGTTCGACCGCCTCGAGAGCAAGGTGGCCGGTTTGGCGACGGACCGCGGCAGACTTGCTCAAGAGGTGACGAAGACCCGTGAGCGCTTGACGCGGCTCGAAGGGTTCACCCGCGGATATTCCCCCGCCGACGTGCCGGCGGCGGAATAAGGCTCTACTCCGCCGCCATCCGACCACGCGAGGTCAGCCGATCGACCTCCTCGCGGTAGATGTCGTCGTCGACGAAGCCGATCGGGCCGGGCTCCCCGCTGCCGATCATGATCTGAATCAGCGCGTCCTTTTCGCCCTCGTTGACGAAGCCGTGCGGGATACCCGCCGGGCACAGCGCGACCTCGTACTGCCCGAGCGTATTCCCCGCCTGGCGGCCGGTCTCGTCCTGAAAGAATACGGTGAGCTCGCCTTCCAGGACGACGAACGCCTCTTCCACCTCGTGGGTGTGGGCGGAGCCGCCCTGGCCCGGCGGAACGATCAGCATCGAGAGCGTGAAACCGCCCGCCGGCAGGGCGTGGGGGTCGGGCTTGCCGGACCCGCCGACGCCGATCAGGCGATACTGCGCCCGGCGGCGGCCCTCGATCTGGGAATCGGCGAAGGCATCCCAGTCGGGCTCAAGCTCGCCGTAGCGGACGACCTGGCGCTCCGCGAGCTGGTCGATCGTCATGTCCCGGTAGGCGCTCGGGATCTCGTGCCTGACGCGCTGCATGTTGGGCTCTCCGTCGGCCATGGGCTCGTCTCGACGGATCGTGGCCCAGCCGGGCCGCGCTTGCAAGCGGGGTTGCGGTCAGGGCACCTCGATCCGCATCTGCGCCTCGACCTCGATCGCGACGCCGAACGGCATCCCGGCGACCCCGACCGCGGTCCGGGCGTGGCGTCCCCGCTCGCCGAAGATCTCGATCAGCACCTCGGACGCGCCGTTGAGGGTCTCGGCGACCTGGGTGAAATCGGGGTCGATGGCGATGAAGCCGCGCACGTTGACGATGTCGCGCACCCGGTCGAGATCGCCGTCGAGCGCCTTGCGCGCATGGGCGAGCATGTTGAGCGCGCTGAGCCGCGCCGCCGCCTGCCCCTCCTCGAGAGAGAACTCGCGTCCCACTCTGCCGACATAGCGGATTTCGCCGTCGAGCCTCGGCACCGCGCCCGACACGTACATCCAGTCGCCGGATATCTTGGCGGTCAGGATCTTCGCCGCCTTCGGCGCCCCCGCCTCCGGCAACACGATGCCGAGCTCCGCAAGCCGCGCCTCGATCCTTCCCGCCATGTCCCGCTCCTCCGGCTAACCGTCCCGCAAACGTCGTGGGCCATTCTGCCAGACGAAGACTGGCGGGGCCCGAGTTTCCCGCCCGGACTTTTGTGCGCCGCGCTCCGTCCCTAAAATCCGGGGCCGCAGGATCGGGAGGCACGATGAGCAACAACATGGGCAGCGAGGTCAAATCCGACCTCGAGATCGCACGCGCGGCCACGCTGGCGGATATCGCCGACATCACGGGCTCGCTCGACATCCCGGACGACGCGGTTTACCGCTTCGGCCCGCACAAGGCGAAGGTCTCGCTGGATTACATCGACACGCTGGCCGGCAAGCCCGACGGGAAGCTGATTCTGGTCACCGGGATGACGCCGACCCCGGCGGGCGAAGGCAAGACGACGACCACGGTCGGTCTCGGGGACGCGCTGAACGCGATCGGCAAGCGGACCGCGATCTGCCTACGCGAGCCGAGTCTCGGCCCCTGCTTCGGCGTCAAGGGCGGCGCCGCGGGCGGCGGTTATGCCCAGGTGGTGCCGATGGAGGACATAAACCTCCATTTCACGGGCGACTTCCACGCCATCGGATCGGCCCATAACCTGCTGTCCGCCCTGCTCGATAACCACATCTACTGGGGCAACGCGCTCGGCATCGACGCGCGCCGGATCTCGTGGCGCCGGGTCGTCGACCTCAACGACCGCGCGCTGCGCTCGATCGTCGGCTCGCTCGGCGGAGTCGCCAACGGCTTCCCGCGCGAGGACGGGTTCGACATCACGGTCGCGTCCGAGGTCATGGCGGTCTTCTGTCTCGCCGAGAGCCTGGGCGATCTCAAGGAGCGTCTCGGCAACATCGTCGTCGCCGAGACCCGCGGACGGGAACCGGTCTTCGCCCGCGATCTGATGGGACCCGGCCCGATGGCCGCGCTGCTGAAGGAAGCGATTCTGCCCAACATGGTGCAGACGCTGGAGAAGACGCCGGCTTTCGTGCATGGCGGTCCCTTCGCCAATATCGCCCATGGCTGCAACTCGGTCACCGCGACGCGCACCGCGCTCAAGCTCGCCGACTACACCGTGACCGAGGCGGGTTTCGGATCCGATCTCGGCGGCGAGAAGTTCATCGACATCAAGTGCCGCAAGGCCGGGTTCGAACCCGACGCGGTGGTGCTGGTCGCCACGATCCGCGCGCTCAAGATGCACGGCGGGGTCGCCCGCGACGCGCTCGGCGCCGAGAACGTCGCCGCCGTTCGCGAGGGCGTCGCCAATCTCAAGCGCCACATCGAGAATATCCAGGGCTTCGGGGTCCCTGTCGTCGTCGCCCTCAACCACTTCAACGCCGACACCTCCGACGAGGTCGCGGTCGTCGCCGAGGCGTGCGCCGGTTACGGGGTGGAATCGGTGGATTGCACCCATTGGGGAGAAGGCAGCGCCGGCGCGGTAGCGCTCGCGGAAAAGGTGGTTGCCGCCGCGGAAGCGCCCAACCCGGGTTTCCGCTTCCTCTACCCGGACGAGATGCCGCTCTGGGACAAGATCGAGACCATCGCGCGGGACATCTACAAGGCGGGCACGGTGAGCGCGCCCGACCGGGTCCGGCGCCAGATCGAGGGGTACCAGAACGACGGCTACGGCGCGCTTCCGGTGTGCATGGCCAAGACCCCGCTCAGCTTCTCGGCCGATCCGAGCTTGCGCGGCGCGCCGGAGGGTCACGATCTCCACGTGCGCGAGGTCAGGCTCGCCAACGGCGCGGGCTTTCTGGTCGCGATCTGCGGCGACATCATGACCATGCCGGGCCTCCCCCGCGTTCCCGCGGCCAACAACATCACGGTCAACGACCGGGGCGAGATAGAGGGGCTGTTCTGAGGCCCGGTCGCCGCGATGAGCCTCACGCGCTCCGGGCTGCGGCGGCGGACGCTGACCGTGTCCGGCCACCGGACCAGCGTCGCCCTGGAACCGGTATATTGGGAAGAGCTCGCCGCGGTCGCCCAGTCGCGGGGACTGTCGCTTGCCGCGCTGATCGGCGAGATCGATGCCGCCCGGCCGGGAAGCCTCGCCTCGGCCCTCCGGGTCTATGTCGTCGAGCGATTGCGCGCTGGCGGCGCGTCGACGGAATGACGGTACCGTTCAGCCGCCGAGCCGGACGAACGCCCATTTGAGGGTTGCCGTGCCGCTCCCCTTGGCGCCGGTGATCACGATCTGGAGGGTCCGCCGCGGACGGCCGCGAAAACCCAGATAGACGCTTTCCTGGAGACTGACCACACCGCCTTCGGCCCGGAAGCGCCAGCCGTCCCCGTCGCGTAGGCGGAGCAACACCGACTCCTCGTTCTGCGCCAGCGACGCGGTGACCGACGGGTGCAAATGGAAGCGCGCGACGAATCGATGCGGACGCTTGCCGCCGAGAGTGTCCTCGCCGCGGAGATTCGCGCCGTTCGCCGTCAGGTAGAGCCTGCGCTGGTGGCTCAGACCGGAAATCCCGCCGTAATTCTCTATCCGGGCGTCTAGCCAGAGATTGCCGTCGGCTTCGTGCCGGTCGACACCGGCGATGCGCGGGCGATACCCGATCATGTCCGTGCTGAGCACGTCGGCGGAGTTGTAATCGTCGATCGTGAGGGTCGAATGGGCGGCGGTCGCGCGCTGTGCGAATCGCCAGTCTTCGCGCAGCCCCGAATAGGCGCCGCAGTTGACGATCATCCGCTGACGTCCCGCGCTCATCTCGAAACTCAGCGTGCCGGCGTGTGCGTGGCGGTCGAAACCCGGCGGCGGCGGCGGGCCCGCATCCATCAGGACTATCGTCCCGGCCGCAGAGAGGCGCTGGAAGCCCGCGTCCGCCGCCGCCGGCGCGCCGACCCCGTGGCCCGGAGGGTCCGCCCGGCTCAGCACCAGGTCGATCAGCCAGTTCTCTTCCTCGTCGCTGTCGTTGAACAGGCACAGCCGGCCGTCGCCGTGGCGAAGCTGCCGCAACGCGGCGGCCATCCGGGAGATCGTGCTCTCTATCGGTTGGGGTGTGTCGATCCCGGCGTCCCGGAGCACCCCGTTGAGCTCGACCAGACGCCGCAGAATCAGAAGCTGCATCGTCGGGCTTCGGGTGACATGGACCCCGTCGAGTCCGATCTGGGCCACCGACTCGGCGCTCAGCATGTCGAGCCATCGAGGGAGGCTGCGCGCCTGAGCCGGTATGCATACCCCGGTCAGCACCAGCGCGCACAGCGCCCTAAGCCTTTCGGTTCCGGGATCGAGCAGGCCGACCACGCGGCCCAGATGTCTGGACTGGCGGATCAGGCTGCCGAGGAACGGTTTCGCGTCGAGCGGCTCGTCGACGGGGTAGGCGTATTCGGCCGCCATCAGCCAGTTGGTCAATCGTTCCGAGATGACGTCCGGCCGCCAACTCAACGGATTCCAGCGATCCTCCCGTTCGAGCCAGTCGACGATCATGGCCCGTGCGTGATCGCGCGCCGACTTGCCGCCCACGGCGCGGAGGTCGCGCAGCCAGTCGAACCCGTGGAGCGCTGCCTGCCAGGCCTCCGGCGCGCCCTTGTTCCGCCAGAGATCGCGGGGGTCGGATTCCGCGTGTCCCGCGAAGACATACTCCCTCTTCAGAATGGCGGAACCGCAGCGCGCGTCGCCCAGCCAGACTTCCCGAGGCGCGTAAGCGAGCCCCCGGCCGTAGCGGCCGCCGAGGGTGCGGCGGTAAAACAGCCCGGCGAACCAGATCGTCGCGACGGAATAGGCGATGCGCCGCAAGGTCAGGCGGTCGAGCCGGTAGAGCGCCAGCCGGATCGCGTTGCGTGGCGCCTTGCGCACCGGTCGGGCGTCGGCGGACCGGGCCGGGGGCGTGCCTCCGTCAGGCATTGCCGCGGAGTCGGAGGATGTTGTCGGCATACGCCTCCTCGCCGCCGGCGAAGGCGGCCGTGCCGGCCACCAGGATGTCGGCTCCCGCCTCGGCCGCGCGCCGGCCGGTCTCGGCGTTTATGCCCCCGTCGACCTCCAGCGCGATGTCGCGCCCGCTGTCGTCGATCGTCCGGCGGAGCCCGCCCAGCTTGTCGAGCTGGCTGTCGATGAAGGACTGTCCGGCGAAGCCCGGGTTGACGCTCATCACCAGCAC
>JAPPHW010000451.1:5800-8319 GCA_028820945.1 Defluviicoccus sp. | reverse complement strand
GGCTACTGGAATCCCGTCGTCGTCAACGCGCGGCGCGCCGAATTCGGTCTTTCCAGCGGGGCTTCGGCGGCATGGGCCTTTGTGGGCGACGAAACCGCCTACCGGAAGAAGAAATACACCGAGATCCGGGTCGTGATGGCCGGTCTGCGGCCGGTCTGGATCGCCGCCATGCTGCGCGTGGACTACGTTCGGAACACCGGGTTTTTCACCCTCGACCGGGCGCTTCGGTCCGCCCGCGGCGCGCCCAGGATCGTCATGGAGCCCTTCTCGAGCCTGGTGCCCATCGTCGCCGACAAGATCCTCGCGTCGATGGGTTCCAGCCGCCGGGCGGTGCGGGAACGCGGCGGCGATATCCTTCAGGTCGGCGCGGCGCAAATTCCCTCGATGATCCGGGGCGAGCGCGCCGACCTCTATTTCGAGGCCGTCGGAAGGGCACGCGCGGCGGCTCTCGGGTCGGCGCTTGCCGAGCATGTGCGTTTCGTGGATCTGCCGCACGCCGCGCTCGACGCTCTGACGCGGACGGGAGCGGTGGCCTATTCGACCGCGCTCCGTCCGGAAGGCGAGGGGCCGGAGGTCGAAACGGTCGAGCTCGGGACGATGCTTATCGCCCACAGGGACGTCGGGAACCATGTCGTCCGAGCCATGCTGAGGGTCCTCGTCGACGAGCGCGAAGTTCTCGCGAAGAGCCATCTCGCCTGGCGGAATTATTCGCCCAGCCCTCACGAGGCGCTGAAGACGCGCGGCGTGCCGATGCATCCCGCGGCCGCGTCCTTCTTCCGGGAGCGCGGATGGACCGCATTGGCGAAACGGGGACGCATCCCGCTGCCCCGCCCGAAGCCGCGGCGCTGAAGCGCGTCGCATGGGCCGCACTTTGGGGTACATTCGGCACGCCCGGTAAGTAGGTGGGGGTCGGTTTGACGACACATCGCGACTGGATTTGGCACCGGAGCCGCATCCGCCGCGCGCGCCCGCCGCGCGCAGGGCGGCATCCGCGATGACCGCCGGACCTCCCCCGCCGGCCATCGCGCTGGCCGGGGTGAACAAGCGCTTCGACGGGCTCGACGCCCTCAAGGATGTCGATCTCGAGATCGGCAAGGGCGAGCTGGTGGCGCTGAGCGGGCCGTCGGGAAGCGGCAAGACGGTGCTGCTCAAGACCGTCATCGGGCTGATCGAGCCCGACGGCGGCAGCGTCAGGATCGACGGAGAGGAAACGGTCGGCGTGCCGCACGGCGTGCGCGAGGCGGCCACACGGCGGATCGGCATGCTGTTCCAGCGCTCGGCTCTGTTCGACAGTATGCCGGTCTGGGAGAACGTGGTGTTCCGGCCGATGAGCGACGGTCTCCTCGACCGCCGGTCGGGATACGAAGCCGCTGTCGAGAAGATCGCCTCCGTCGGGCTCGCGCCGGAGGCGGCGGCGCTCTACCCGGCCGACCTCTCGGGCGGGATGCAGAAGCGCGCGGCCCTCGCCCGGGCGATCGCGCACGACCCGGAGATCCTGCTGCTCGATGAGCCCACGGCGGGCCTCGATCCGATAATGTCGAACGTGATCGCCGACCTGATCCGGGAAACCGCCGCCCGCCTCGGCGCGACGGTGCTGCTGGTCACCAGCAACATGGCGGGCGCGCGGCGGACCACCGACCGGTTCGCGATGATGTATGAGGGAAGAATCGTGTGGCAGGGGCCGACCGGGTCCATCGAAGACAGCGGCGACGCGTTCGTCGACCAGTTCGTGCATCGCCGTGCCGAGGGGCCGATCAGAATCACGGTCGACTAGGAGAGGGAGGAACGGTTTGCTCGGCACGTGCGCGACATGACCGCGAAGCTCGTCTTTCCCGATGACGTTCGCCCCGATTTCGAGGGGTTTTCGAACGCCGCATTCCGCTTTCTCAAGGGACTCGCGCGCAACAACGAGCGGGGCTGGTTCAACGAGAACCGCGAGACCTACGAAACCGAAGTCCGGTTCCCGCTCGAATGCCTCGTCGCCGAGTTCCGTCCCGGCGGCGGGGGCAAGGGCCTTCCGGTGCGCGGCGATCCGACCAAGGCGATCTTCCGCATCTACCGCGATATCCGGTTCTCGAAGAACAAGCAGCCCTACAAGACCCATGCCGGAGCGGTTCTGTCACGAACCGGTTCGCGCGGCGATCCGGGCGCCGTCTACATCCACATCCAGCCCGGCAATTGCTTCGTCTCGGCCGGGTTCTGGCGTCTCGACCCGCCGGTGCTGACCGCGTGGCGGCGTCGCATGGTCGACGATCCGGACGAGTGGCGCTCCATCGTCGAACCATATGCCGACGGCGGGGACGCCGCCTTCATGCGGGCCATCTCCACGCTCAAGACGATGCCGCGCGGCTTCAAGCAGGACGCCGACTCCCCGGTCGCCGAGTGGGTGAAGTGGAAGTCGTTCCTGCTGACCCGCCAGGTCGACGACGCCGACGCGCGGTCCCGCGATCTGGTCGGGATTATCCGCGAGCACGCCCTCAAGGCGGTCCCGCTGCTCGACTTCGGCTGGGAGATCGCCG
>JAPPHW010000451.1:3519-5700 GCA_028820945.1 Defluviicoccus sp. | reverse complement strand
AAAAGCGACATGAAGGTGCTGTGCAACCTGACCGGCAGCCGGGAAGTCTGCGCGGCGGCGCTCGGCCTTGCGGATCACCGCGACAGCGCGCGCCACTTCGCCGACCTCGCGGCAGGCGAGATCGCCCCTGTCACGGTCGAGCGCGCCGATGCGCCGGTCCAGACGATCGTCGCGGAGGGCGACCAGGCAGATCTCGGCGCTTTGCCGGCGCTCAAGCAGCATGGCGGGGACGCGGGACACTACATCACGGCGGGTCACGTGGTGACCGCCGATCCGGAGACCGGGATCGACAACATGGCGATCCAGAGATGCTGGGTGCGCGAATCCCGGCTGATGGGAATCTACCCCTACCCGACCTCGCATAACTGGCTCAACGTCGCGAAATACTGGGACCGGGGCGAAGCGTGCCCGGTCGCGGTCTGGATCGGCCATCACCCGGCGCTGGCGATCGGCACCCAGGCCAAGTTCGCCTATCCGAAGAGCCACTGGGCGGCGGCCGGAGCGGCTCTCGGCGCCCCGGTTCGGCTGGTTCCGAGCGTCACGCACGGCGATCTCATCATGGTGCCGGCGGACGCCGAGATCGTCATCGAGGGTTTCATCCCGCCGCACCGGCTGGAGGCCGAGGGGCCGTTCGCCGAGTTCACCGGCTATCAGGGCCCGCAGGTGGCCAACCCGGTCGTCGAGGTGACCGCGATCACGCGCCGGGCGGACGCGATCTACCACGATTGCGGCGCCGGGCTCGCGGATCACCTGGTGCCCGACAACATGGCGATGGAGGGCGCGATTTTCGCCATGTGCCGTGCCGCCGCGCCCGCGCTCCGGCGGGTTCACGTGCCGATATCCGGGCGGCGTTTCCACGCCTACCTGCAGTTCGACAACCCGCGCCCGGGCGAAGTGCGGGACGCGTTGACCGCGGCGCTCTCCTACCGCCGGCTCAAGGCGGTCATGGCGTTCGACGAGGACATCGACATCTTCGACGACTCGCAGGCGATGTGGGCGCTCGCCACCAGGCTGCAATGGGACCGGGACACGATCCGCATCGACCGGCTGTCGGAAGCCAACCTCGACCCCTCGACCCCGCCCGGGGTGGGCTCGACCGCCAAGGTCGCCCTCGATGCGACCCTGCCGCCGCCGCGGCGCCCCGGCGCGCCCAAGCCCGTGCCCCGGGTCAACCGGGTGAACGTGGACGCGCTGCAAGTCGCCCGCGCGGCCGTCGACGCGGCCGATCCGGCGGGCTGGCCCAGGACCTGACGGTGGCCGATAAGGAAGGAAGCGCCGTATTCGTCCGCTGCCCATCCTGCGCGGGGTGGTTCAACGCGGCCGCGCCCCTGATTGACCGCGGCGACATTCCCCTGTACTGCCCCGCCTGCACCCACCGCTTTCTTCCCGAAGAGGCGGCCGGGATCGACCGGCCGTAACCCGTATGTCATCCGGTAACTGGCGCACGCCCTTCGTCATCCTGCTTTGCGGCACCACGGTCATGCTGATCGCTTTCGGCATCCGCATGACCTACGGGCTCTGGATCTCGCCGGCGAGCGCCGGGCTCGGCTGGGGGCTGGAGAGCCTGAGCTTCGCGATGGCGGCGCAGGCGTTGATCTGGGGATTCGCGACGCCGGTCATGGGTGCCATCGCCGACCGCCACGGCACCGGACGGGTGATCGCGGGCTGCGGAATCGCCTTTGCCCTCGGCTTCATCGTGACCGCCAACGCGACGACCCGGATCGAGGCGTTTCTCGGCATCGGCGTATTGACCGGGATCGCGATGGGCGGGCTGACCGCGCCGATCATCCTGACCGCGATCAGCAAGGTCGTCGAGGACGAGAAGAAGCGCGGCCTCTACGCCGGCATCGCGAGCGCCGGCGGTTCGTCCGGCCAGGTGGTGCTGGTTCCCGTCATCCAGGCCGTGCTGGACGCGACCGACTGGATGACCGCGCTGCTCATCCTGGCGGCTGTGACCGCGCTGATCGTCCCGCTCGCCTGGACGATGGTCTCGAAGCCCGAGCAACTCGCCGCCGCGAGCGGCCAGCAGTCGCTGGGCGAGGCGCTCGGCGAGGCGTTCCGGCATCCCGGATATCTGCTGCTCACGGCCGGCTATTTCGTCTGCGGCTTCCAGACCCTGTTCATCGTGACCCATTTCCCGCCGATGCTGGAGACCTACGACGTCTCGCCCGAGATGGGGGC
>JAPPHW010000451.1:0-3419 GCA_028820945.1 Defluviicoccus sp. | reverse complement strand
ATCTGGGCCGGCGGCTGGCTGTTCGACATGACCGGAAACTTCCTGGTCGTCTGGTGGGCTTCGGTCGCGCTCGGCCTGGTCGCGGCGGCGTTCAACCTGCCGATCGACGACAGGCCGGTCGAGCGCCGCCCCCTCGCGGCCCGCGACGCCGTCTGAACCGCGCTATCCGCTATCGGGCTCGCCCGCCCGCACCCTGCCGGCGCAGGGGTTGACTCCGAACCAGTAGCAGAGCTCCGCCGGCTGGCCGATGTCCCAGAGCGCGAGATCGGCCCGCTTGCCGATCTCGAGCGTGCCGCGGTCTTCGCCCAGCCCGAGCGCCTGCGCCGCCACGCGAGTGACCGAGGCGAGCGCTTCCTCCGGCGTCAGCCGGAACAGGGTGCAGGCCATGTTGAGCATCAGCACCAGCGACAGGGCGGGCGACGATCCCGGGTTGAAGTCGGTCGCGATGGCGATGCCGACCCCGGCCGCCCGCATCGCCTCGACCGGCGGCAACTTCGTCTCGCGCAGGGTATAGAACGCGCCCGGGAGGAGGACGGCGACGGTGCCCGCTTCGGCCAGCGCCGCAATGCCGTCCTCGGAGGTGTATTCGAGATGATCGGCCGACAGCGCGTCGTAGCGCGCGGCGAGCGCCGCCCCGCCGAGGTCCGAGAGCTGGTCGGCGTGCAGCTTGACCGGCAAACCGTGCGAACGGGCGGAGGAGAAGACGCGGTCGGTCTCCTCCGGGGTGAAGCCGATCCCCTCGCAGAACGCGTCCACCGCGTCGGCATAGCCGGACTCGGCAACTGCCGGCATCATTTCGTCGACCACGAGGTCGATGTAGGCATTTTGCCGTCCGGCATATTCGGGAGGAAGCGCGTGCGCGCCGAGAAATGTCGTCTGGATGTCGACCGGCATTTCTTCCCCGAGCTGTCTGGCGACGCGGAGCTGCTTGAGCTCCGTGTCGGTGTCGAGCCCGTAGCCGGATTTGACTTCGATCGTGGTGACCCCTTCGCCGATCAGATGGCGGAGGCGGGGGACGGCCGCCTCGAGGAGCGTGTCGTCGTCGGCCTCGCGCGTGGCCCGCATGGTGGACACGATGCCGCCGCCGGCCCGCGCGACCTCCTCGTAGCTCGCGCCGTTGAGCCGCATCTCGAACTCGCCCGCCCGGCTGCCGCCGAACACGAGATGGGTGTGGCAGTCGATCAGCCCGGGCGTGATCCAGCGCCCGCCGGCGTCGTGCAGCTTGCCCGCCAGGGCGGCGGGATCGCCCGGCAGCTCGGCGGCCGCGCCGACCCAGGCGATGCGCCCGTCCGAGACCGCAAGGGCAGCGTCGCGGATGGCGCCGTAGGGCTCGCCGCCCGGCACCATCGTCGCCAGGTTGGCGCCGGTCCAGAGCCTGTCCCATCCGCCCTCGGCCGGTTGCTCACGCGCCATGATGCCTCTCCTCCTTGCCGGGAAACCATAGCATGCGGGCCGAGTACCCGGGCCCGGCGATTTGGTCTACGCTCCGGCGCGGAACAGCCCGAGGCGGCCGGCCCAAAGATGACCGAAGACGACATCTACGATTTTGCGCCGGGGACGACGCCGCTGCTCGTCAGCATCCCGCATGACGGGCGGACGATCCCCGACGATATCGCGGCGCGGATGACTGATGCGGCGCGCGCGATCCCCGATACCGACTGGCATATCGGGCGACTCTACGACTTCGCCGCCGAGCTCGGCGCCGGCGTGCTGGCGGCGCGGCACTCGCGCTATGTCGTCGACCTCAACCGCGACCCGGACGGCGCGGCGCTCTACCCCGGGGCGGACAATACCGAGATCGTGCCGCTGGCGACCTTCGACAGGGAGCCGATCTACCTGTCCGGCGCGGAGCCGGACGGCGCCGACATCGCCGGGCGCATCGCGCGGTTTTGGCGACCCTATCACCGCCGGCTCGCCGCCGAGCTCGGATTGCTGCGGGAGCGCCACGGGGTTGCGCTCCTGTTCGATGCGCATTCGATCCGCAGCGTGTTGCCGCGGTTCTTCGATGGCCGTCTCCCCGATTTCAATTTCGGCACCGCGCGCGGCGCGAGCGCCGATGTCCGGCTGGCCGCGTCCGCCTTCCGGGTGCTCGACTCGGCCGAGGGCTTCACGGCGGTCGACAACGGGCGGTTCACCGGCGGCTACATCACGCGGCGCTATGGCGCGCCCGCCGACGGGATCCACGCGATCCAGCTCGAGCTCACCCAGCGGACCTACATGGACGAGGCGCCGCCGTTCGACTACCGCCCCGATCTCGCGGCGAAAGTGAAGCCGGTGCTCAGGGACCTGCTCGCCGCGACGATCGACTGGGCGGGTTGATGCTGGCTTACGCGTTCGACCGCGTACTGACCCCCGAGGGATGGCTCGCGCCGGGACGGATCGAGATCGGCGGCGACGGGCGGATCGCCGCCGTCGGTGCGGGCGAAGGGAGCGAGCGGGTCGGCGGCATCGCGCTTCCCGGCATGCCCAACCTGCACAGCCATGCCTTCCAGCGCGCGATGGCGGGGCTCACCGAGCGCGCCGGGCCGGGCGCGGACAGCTTCTGGACCTGGCGGGAGACGATGTACCGGTTCGTCGCCCGGCTCGACCCGAATGACGTGGAAGCGATCGCCGCCCAGCTCTATTGCGAGATGCTGAAGGCGGGCTACACCGCGGTCGCCGAGTTCCACTATCTGCACCACGCCCCGGACGGCAGCCCCTACGGCGACCCCGCCGAAATGGCGGAACGGGTAACGGCGGCGGCACGGCGGACGGGCATCGCGCTGACCCTGCTGCCAGTGCTCTACGACGCGGGCGGGTTCGGCGGCGCGCCCACCGGCGGCGCCCAGCGTCGGTTCGCGAACGACGCGGACCGGCTGCTCGGGATCGTCGAGACGATGCGGCAACGGCACGGCGCGGAGCCCGGCTTCCGGGTCGGGCTCGCGCCGCACAGCCTGCGCGCGGTCGGGCCGGAGAGCCTTGCCGATGCGGTCGCGGGACTCGATGCGATGGACGGGGATGCGTCCATCCACATCCACATCGCCGAACAGACCCGGGAGGTGGAGGACTGCGTCGCCTGGTCGGGCCGGCGCCCTGTCGAATGGCTGCTCGATGCGCACGACGTGGGCCCCCGCTGGTGCCTCGTCCACGCGACGCACATGACCGACGGCGAGACGCGGGCGCTCGCGGCGACCGGGGCGGTAGCCGGCCTCTGCCCGACGACCGAGGCCAATCTCGGCGACGGGCTGTTCCCGCTCCAGCACTACCTGGAGACGGGCGGGCGGCTCGGCATCGGCTCCGACAGCCACGTCTCGGTGAGCCCGGTCGAGGAGCTGCGCTGGCTCGAATACGGCCAGCGCCTGACATCCCGCCGGCGCAACGTCGCCGCCTCGCCCGAAGGCTCCACCGGCGCGCGGCTCCACGCGGCGGCGCTCGACGGC
>JAPPHW010000235.1 GCA_028820945.1 Defluviicoccus sp. | reverse complement strand
TCTCGCAGGGGTTCGGAAAGAACCTGCAAAAACACCGGAGGGATGAGCACGGACACTGACATAAAGGTCGCGATCAGGGACCTCTACAAGATCTTCGGACCGAAGGCGGCCCTGATGACGGAGCACGTCAGGGCGGGGATGTCGAAGGACGACCTGCTCGAGCGCTACGGGCACGTGGTCGGCCTGAGAGCCATCGACCTCGATGTCACGGCGCACCACATTCAGGTCGTCATGGGCCTGTCGGGGTCGGGAAAGTCCACGCTGATCCGCCACATCAACCGGCTCATCGAACCGACCGCCGGCGAGGTTCTGGTCGACGGTGTGGACGTCCTCGGCATGACCCAGCAGGAGTTGCGGGAATTCCGGCGCCTGAAGGCGTCCATGGTGTTCCAGCGTTTCGCGCTTCTGCCCCACCGCACGGTGGTCGACAACGTCGCCTACGGGCTCCGCGTTCAGGGCATGGACAAGGCGGAAGCCGCGGAACGCGGCCAGCACTGGATCGACCGGGTCGGGCTCACCGGCTACGAAGACTACTACACGACGCAGCTGTCCGGCGGGATGCAGCAACGGGTCGGCCTCGCCCGGGCGCTCGCCACCGACGCCGAGATCCTGCTCATGGACGAGCCGTTCTCGGCGCTGGATCCCCTGATCCGCACCGACATGCAGAACATCCTCCTCGACCTGCAGACCGAGCTGCACAAGACCATCGTCTTCATCACCCACGACCTGGAAGAGGCGCTACGGCTCGGCAACAACATCGCCATCCTGCGCGACGGCGAGGCGGTGCAGATCGGCACGCCGCAGGAAATCGTCATGCGTCCGGCGGACGACTACGTGGCGGAGTTCATCAAGGACATCAACCGGGGACGCGCCATCGAGGTGGCCTCGATCATGGACGCCGAGCCTGCGAACGGCGCGCCGCAAGTCGACGCAGGCGCGGTACTCGACGACGCGCTCCAATCGCTGATCGGCACGGGCGCCGAGGTCGCGACGGTAACCCGGAACGGAAAGCCGGTGGGCTCGGTCCGCCTGGAGAGGATCGTCTCCGCCCTGGCGAAGCCCGATTGAGCGCCCGCGAGCGCGGACTACCCGTGCCGGTCGACCGCCAGCTCCGTGTGGCGCTCCAGAACGTCGAAATCGGCGTCGCGGTGAAGCAGGGTCGCGCCGGAGTGGATCGCGATAGACGCGATCAGACAATCGACCATCTTGCGCACCGTTTCGCCGCGATGGCGGCAGCGACGATAAAGCGCGGCTCCCAGCTCATAGTTCGCTGGCATCGTCGGTAGGGAAACCGCGCGCGCGAGCAGGCGTCGGAGACTCCCGAGATGATGCTCATCGCGCGCGCCGGCCAGCACCTCCATCCGAATCATGTCGCAGGTCGCGATATCGCTCCCCAGTAGAGAATCGACGCGTTCGCATGTCGGCGACCCAGTATCCCGCAGGAATTCGACCCATGCGGATGTATCGATCAGAATCAAGCGGAGCGGCCGGAGCGCAGCCCTTCGAGATCGCCTTCCCAGCCCGACCCGCGAAGCTGCCTGGCTTCGTCGATGCCGAGCGGCTCCGCCGCGAGCGTCTGCAAGGCAAAGTTCACGGCTTCCCGCTTGGTCGCCAGACGGAAACGGGTCATCACCTTGGCGCAAGCTTCCTCGTCGATGTCGATGTTGGTGCGTGACATGTGTATGTAATACACCATAGAACAATATGAGCAATGGCGAATTAACAAACATCGGACCGCGCGAGGAATCATCGCGCGGTCCGCCAAGAATACCGAGGAGACGATCATGAAAAGGCTTGTTGGAATCGCAAGTTCGCTCATTCTCCTGACCGGCGGCCTGCAGGCTGCCGAAAAACCGGCATTGGAGAATTTTCATTCGAGGCACATGGTGGCGGAAGCGATGCTGACGGCCCATTTCGTGGCCGCCGCTCTCAAGGCCGGGATGGAGCGGGACGAGATCAACGCCGTGCTGACACTCGTCGCGGAACGCTCCGCGGTGACCGAATTCTGGGTGAGCGACGAGAAGGGCCGGGTCGTTTTTACCAACGTCAAGGGGATCGATTTCACCTTCCCCACCGATCCAGAGGCGGGCACCCAGGCGGCCCCGTTCGCCGCGCTGCTCGATGGCTCCAGGACGGTAGTGAAACAGGAATCGCGCCCGCGCGAAGCCGACCGGAAGGTCTTCAAGTATGTCGGCGTGGCGGGGGTCGACCGGCCTCGGATCGTTCAGGTCGGCATATCCGCCGAGGAGTTCGGCAAACGCTGATCAACTCACCATCAGGCCCGGCAGGTAAAGCGCGAGCCCGGGGAAGAGGATCAGCAGCACCAGCACGATCAGCGCGCACCCGATATAGGGCGCCGCCGCCATCGCGACCTGCCAGAGCGTCGTGCCCTGCGGCGCGACGCCGATCATCACGAAGAGCAGCAGGCCGAAGGGCGGCGTGGTCAGGCTGATCTCGAGCGCGAGCAGCATCACCAGCCCGAACCAGATCAGGTCGAACTGCAGCGTCTGCGCGAGCGGGAAGAAGATCGGCACTGTCAGCAGCATCATCGAGACCTGGTCCATGAACATGCCGAGGATCAGGAGCACGCCGAACATGATCAGCAGCATGACGATCGGCGCGAGATCGACCTTGGTCGCCCATTCGATCAGCCCGGCGCTGGCGCCGGTGAAAGCCAGGAGCTGGCTGAAGGTCGACGAGGCGAGGATGATCAGCAGCACCATCGCGGTCACCCGGACCGAGCCCGCGACCGACTTGACCACCACGTCCCAGGAGAGCACCCGGTAGAGCGCGGCGAGGATGAGCACGCCGAGCGCGCCGAACCCGGCCGATTCGGTCGGCGTCGCGATGCCCAGGATGATCAGTCCGATCACGCAGAACACCACAAAGCCCATCGGCACGACGTTGAGCAACAAGGCGAGCAGGACCCGGCCGAAAGACGTTGGCTCCACGACGTACTCCGGCGCCGCGTCCTTGTCGATCTTGACCTGGGCGTAGATCAGGATCGAATACAGCACCGCCAGCACCAACCCGGGCAGCACGCCGGCGATCAGCAGCTTGCCGATGTCGATTTCGGCGAGGCTCGCGAGCAGAACCGCGAGCGCGGACGGGGGGATGATCATCGCCAGCCCGCCGGTGCCGAGGATCGGCCCCATCGACATGTGCTTCTTGTAGCCCCGGCTGGTCATCTCGGGGACCATCATCGAGCCCATCATCGCGGTATTGGCCATGGTCGAGCCCGACAGGGTCGCGAAAATCGTGCCGCCGACGACGGTGATGTAGGAAAGCCGCCCCGGCAGCCGGCCGAAACAGAGGTCGAGCGCGTCGAACACCCGAATGGCGAGTCCGGTGTGGAAAAACAGTTCGCCCATGATGATGAACAGCGGCACCGGGATCAGCGCGAAGATCGTCACCGACTCGACGGCGTTGACGACGATCTGCGGCATCGCGTCGAGGCCGCCCATATAGATCATCGCGCCGATAATGTTCGCGGTCAGAAAGGCAAACGCGACCGGGATTCCCAGCAGCATGAAGACGATAACCATGCCGACCAGGAACCCGGCGATGCCGTACCACTCGCTCAGCAATTCCATCAAAGCGACTCCGAGGAGCCCACGGTACCGGTGTAGTAGGACCCGAAGCCGAGCAGATAGCGGCCGAACTCTATCGCGACCAGGGTGAAGCCGAGCGGAAACGGCACGAACAGGATCCACTTCGGCATGTCGATCGAGCGCAAATCGAGCTCGCCGGTGCCGAGCGCCAGCGTCATCTCGGCGAAGCCGTAGTAGACGAACAGTCCGCAGAGAACGATGCACAGGACGTAGACGGCCTTGGCCATCGCCCAGCGCACCGGCGGGGGCATCGCCATGGTCAGCGACTCGACCACCACATGGCCCCTGAGCCGCACCAGCCAGGGCGCGGCGAGCATCGTCGAGAACAACAGGCAATATTCCGCGATCGCGCTATACCACTGGAGCGCGTTGTAGCCCGCGGTGCGGATCGCCACATCGGCAATTATGCCGACGAAGATCGTCACCAGCATCAGCCCGGCGAGAATGGCGAGCCCGACGATCAGCCCGTCATAGGCCCGGGAAACGAGTTTCATCGCGGCAACGCCCGGAAAAGGCCGCCGCGCGCTCGGGAAGGGGCTTCCGGAGCGCGCGGACGAAATTGCGGCCTACTGGCCGTGATAGAGCTTGGAAAGGGTCTTCGCCTCGGGCGTGTCGACCTTCTTCAGGCGCTCGATCGGAACCTTGTTGGCCAGGCCGAGATAGCGCTTCGCGGCCTCGCCCGTCATGGTGATCGTCTTGTGTCCGAACTCCTTGGCGAGGACTTCGGACTCCTTCTCCACCAGCGGCTTCCAGTAGGCGTGCGACTTGTGCTCCCACTCGCGCCCGAGCTTGAGCATCAGCGCCTGACCTTCCTTGCTCAGCTTCTTCAGCGCCTTGTTGGAGATGAAGACGCAGGGTTCGAGCTGGTAGAACCTGGGATAGACGCGGTACTTGACGAATTTCGGCCAGCCCATCGGCCGGGTGAACAGTTCCGGGAAAGCGAACCCGTCGACCAGTCCGCGCTCGAGAGCATTGTAAATCTCGGGCACCTGCACGGTGACGGTGGTCGCGCCGAGCGCCCGCAGGAAGCCATCATAGATGGGCACCGAACGCATCTTGAAACCTTCGAGCGAAATCATCCCGTCGGCGCCCCGCTTGGGCTCGCGGCTGAGATAGAGCACGAACGAGACGCTGGTCGCGGTCTGCGAGAGGATGATCCCGTCGAGGCGCTTGGTCACCGCCATATTGAGCGCGTCCATCGCGCCGCTCTTGCGGGCGTCCCACGGCCGTAACATGGTGGCGGACAGGGCGTCGACCTCGGGGACCACGCCGCGGTGATAGCTGGCCGCGGTGAACATCAGGTCGTAGAGCCCGGACTTGAACCCCTTGGCCTGAGCCGGCGCCTTGGAGATCTCCGGCCCGCCGATGTGGGTGATCTTGAACTGTCCGGCGCCCGCCTTGTTCGCGAACTCGATAAAACGCAGGAAATCCGGAGTCAGCGGAAAGTTCTTGGGCCAGGCCGAAATCCCTTTCAGCGGCACCTCTTTCGCCTGGACTACCGGCGCGGCCAGCAACGCGCCGGCCACGGCCGCGGCCGCGATCGAAAGCAACGATCTTCTCATGACACACCTCCCTTGATGCGCATCCTCGAAGGGACGCATTGGAGTTACAGGTTTCCGCATTTCCCCAATCGGCGCAAGCGGCACGAAACCCGGGAACGGCAAAATCAGCGGGTCGCCGTCTTCGATGCGGCGCGGGCGCGGGTCGCTGGCCGGGGCTTTTCTCCGGTCGACGAGGACTTCGCGGACGGTTTGCGGGCGCGGCGCTTCGACTTGACGCCGTGCTTTTTCTTCAGCTTGTCGATGTCGAGCTGGATGTCCCATGTCAGCGGATGGCCGGGCGGCAGGTACTCGTTCTCAACCATCACAGCGCAGCCGGGGCAATAAAACTCGACAATTCGCATCCACTCGGGGTCGAAGGAGAAATTGAACTCCTTGCTCGGGCCTATCGGGAAGTGGATCTCGCGCGGATCGCGCTCCCGCACCAGACACCCCCGCTTGTAGGACTCGCGAGCCTCGCCGAGATCGTGACCGCAGCGGTTGCAACACCACCGCTCCGCTTCGAGGTCGATGTCGAGATATTCCGTGATCCTGACCTTCATCGCGCCCATTCCGGAATTCACGCGTGACTGTAGATTCGCACCGCCGGTCCGTCCTAGACCACCGCCTCTTCGCGCAACCTGTCGATCCAGTCGGCGTCGTAGCCGAGCTCCTTCAGGACTTCCTCGGTGTGTTCGCCGAGCTGGGGCGGCGCCGAGGTCGGCTGATCGTCGCGCGAGCCGTCGTAGCGGACCGGTCGGCGCAGCAACGTCATCGTCCCTTCGGTCGGATGGGCGGTCTCGAAGAAGGTCTCGAGGTGACGGACCTGGGGATCCTCGCGTACCTCGGGCAGGGTAAGGATGGGGGCGAACGGCACGTCCTCCGCTTCCAGCCGCGCCATCCAGTGGGCGCGCGGTTGGGTGCCTACCGTCTTCTGGAACTCCGCCTTGAGCGCGAAATAGTTCTCGATCCGGGATTCGCGCACGGCGAAACGCTCGTCGGCGCCAAGATCCGGCCGGTCCAGCGCGTTCTGGACGCCTTGCCAGAACTTCTGCGGCGACGACAGATGGAGCGCCAGCAACTTGCCGTCGGCGCAGCGCAGCGAATAGGACTGCGACGCCCGGACCCGGGCATGCGGCCCCTGCGGGAACCCGCCCTGGATCAGGTTGGACCAGGGATCGGGCATGAAGGTGATGGTCGATTCCAGCATGTTGACGTCGACCCGGCGCGCGATACCCGTCCGCTCCCGCTCGAACAGGGCGCCCAGGATGCCGTAGCAGGCATTGATGCCCGTCATGTTGTCGGCGATCGTCGGACCTGTGATCTGGGGGTCTTCCGGCTCGATGAACATGGAGGAAACGCCCGAGAAGGACTGGGCGACCGCATCGTAGGCCGGCCGGTCGCGATAGGGCCCGTCCTCGCCGAAGCCGGTGATCGAGCAATAGATCAGCCTGGGGTTGCTCGCCCTGAGCGCGTCGAGCCCGAGGCCGAGGCGGTCCATAACCCCCGGGCGGAAATTCTCCAGCAGCACATCCGCGGTCTCGACCAATCGGAGCAGGATGTTCTTTCCCTCGTCGGAGCGGAGGTTGAGAGTCATCGAGCGCTTGTTGCGGTTGTATGCGAGAAAGTGGGCGCTGTAGGTGCCGCCCCGCCAGCTGCGGAACATGTCTCCGCCCCGGGGGTTCTCGATCTTGATCACCTCGGCCCCGAGATCGGCGAGCATCTGCCCTCCGAGCGGGCCGGTGATCATGGTCGTGAGCTCGAGAATGCGGATCCCGTCCAGCGCCGCCATCGCCGATACCCCGGCTATTCCGCGGCGATCGACGCCGGATCGCCCCGTTCGGCGGCGATCAGTTCGCGCAGCAGCTTGCGCACCTGGATACACGGCGCATCCGCGTTGACGTCGATCTGCGGCGCGTCGGGATCGCTCGATATCATCGCCTGCTGCGCTTCCAGAACCGCCTTGTCCTCCAGAAAAACCTGCGTGAAGTTGGTCCGGAACTTCTCCGTAACCTCTTCCTCCTCGAGGCGGAAATTGCGCGTGTGACCGTAGAAATAATGGGTCGAGGTCTCGGTTTCCGGGGTAAGCGCGTTCAACACCTTCAATTCCACCCCACCATCGCGGCGACCCTCGGTCATGTCGATTCCGGTCCCGGTGTCGACGCAGCCCGCGTGGTTCACGATGAAAGACGGCATGTCGATGGTCGTGATCAGCCAACGGTCGACATTGCCCTCGAACCCGCCGCACCACTGATAGAACGGCGCGGCGGGGCGGTCGACCACCAGCCGGGACATGTGGATGGAACGCTCCAGCCGCTCGGTCTTGCACTGGAAATCGACGATGGCGTCGGTGCCGATGGTGGTCGCGTGCACATAGGACAGGTGGGTGAGGTCGAACAGATTGTCGGAGATGAGCTCGTAGTTGCACGCCATCGGGAGCGGCTTGCCGCCATTGCCCTCGACCATTTTCCAGTCGGGAGATTCGAGCCAGTGCCAATCCGGAAGCAGCGCCGGGTCCGCGAGCGCCGGATCGCCCATCCACACCCAGATCCAGCCGAAGCGTTCGGTCACCGGGTAGGACTGTACCGCGGCCCCGGGCGGGACCGCGGTCTGGCCGGGCACCGAGATGCACGCGCCGTCGGAATCGAACACGAGACCGTGATAGCCGCAGCGGAGATCGTCTCCGATTACGGTTCCCATCGACAGAGGCAACGCGCGGTGACAGCACGAATCGGCGAGCGCGGCGGCGGTGTTGTCGCTCTTGCGGTAAAGCACAATGGGCTCGCTCAGGATTGTCCGCGCGAACGGCTCTTGCCCGACTTCGTGGTCGAATGCGGCGGCGTACCAGCTGTTGCGCAGGAACATGACGACCTCCCGGAGGCTCGGCGACGGGAGCGGATTTGACCACAGCGCCCGAGACCGGACAAGACGAGGGCCGCTCCGGATTGCCAAACGGCGCCGCTTGTGATGGTTTGACGCGGGGAAACCGAAAATGTCCGAGATCGACGCTCTACTGTTCGCCAACGAGGCGTTCTACCGCGCTTTCGCCGACCGCGACGCCGAGGCAATGGATGCGATCTGGGGACGGCGCGAACCGATCGTCTGCGCCCATCCTGGGTGGGACGTGCTCACCGGCCGGGAGGCGGTCATGCGGAGCTGGGCCGCGATCGTCGCCAACCCCAACT
>JAPPHW010000413.1 GCA_028820945.1 Defluviicoccus sp. | reverse complement strand
CAGGTCGAGACGCTGATCCGCGATCCCTACGCGATCTATGCGCGTCACGTGCTGGGCCTGAAAGCGCTCGATCCGATCGACGCCGACCCCGGGGGCGCCGAACGCGGCCGGTTCGTCCACGACGCCCTGGACGCGTTTCTCCGCGCTTTCCCCGACGCGCTGCCGGCCGATGCCTATGAGCGGCTGGTCGCGATCGGGCGGGAAGCGCTCGGCAGGACGGTCGAGCGCCCCGGCGTTCGGGCGTTCTGGTGGCCGCGTTTCGAGCGCGTCGCGCGCTGGTTCGTCGAGCACGAGCGCGAACGGAGGGCCGGCATCGCGAGGACCGCCACCGAACTCGAGGGCCGGATCGAATTCCCGGCCCCCGCCGGCCCCTTCGTCCTGACGGCGCGGGCCGACCGTATCGACGCGATGGCGGACGGAGGCGCCGAAATCGTCGACTACAAGACAGGCGCGGTTCCTTCCAGGAAGGACGTCGCGGCGGGCGTCGCGCCGCAATTGCCCCTCGAGGCGGCGATCCTTGCCGCCGGCGGGTTCGAGGGGATCGGTCCCGCGGCCGATCCCGCCCTCGCCTACTGGAGGCTTTCCGGCGGCGATCCCCCCGGCGAGGTGGCGCCGGTCGACGCCGACGCGGCGGACGCCCGCGCCGGTCTCGAACGCCTGATCGGGCAATTCGACGATCCCGACATGCCCTACATTCCCCAGCCGCATGCCGACCGCGCGCCGGCCTTCAGCGATTACGAGCATCTGGAGCGGCTCGCCGAATACGCTCCCGGACGAACCGCGAGGCGGCGATGGTGAGCGCGCCCGACGGACAGGTCGTCGCATCCCGGCCGGCGGTCTCGGCCTGGGTCGACGCGTCCGCCGGGACCGGCAAGACCAAGGTGCTCGCCGACCGGGTGCTGCGGCTCCTGCTCGCCGGGACGCCGCCCGAGCGGATCCTCGCGCTCACCTTCACCCGGGCGGCGGCGGCCGAGATGGCCAATCGGATATTCGAGGCGCTCGGGGCCTGGTCGGCGATGCCGGGCGCCGCGCTCGAAAGCACCCTCGCGGCGCTTCTGGAGGAGCCGCCCGACGCCGAAACCGTAGCCCGGGCGCGCGCCCTTTTCCTCCAGGTGCTCGACGCGCCCGGCGGAATGAAGATCCAGACCATCCACGCCTTCTGCCAGTCCGTGCTCGGTCGTTTCCCGCTCGAAGCGCGCATCGACCCGCATTTCAGCGTGATGGACGACCGGACCGAAGGGGAGACCCTGCGCCGCGCCCGCGACGCGGTGATCGTCGAGGCCGGCCGCGATCCCGATTCCCCGCTCGCCCGGGCGTTCGTCACCGTCGCCGCGCGGGGCGGGGAAAGCGGGTTCGACACCCTGATGGCCGCGCTTGCGAGCGGCCGCGACAAGGTGGCCGCCCTGGCCGAGAGGGCGTTTCCGAACATCGAGGCGGCGACGCAACGTTATTTCCGGCTCGACCCCGACGAGACCGAGCGAACCGTCCTCGTTGCCGCCGGGGCGGAGGGGAATTTCGACCGCGCGGGGCTGGAGCGGGCGGCGGAGGCGCTCGCGGGAGGGCAGGCGACCGACCGCAAGGCCGGGGCGGCGATCGCGGCGTGGCTGAAGACTCCGGACCCGAGCCCCGGCGCCTTCGCCGACTACGCGCTGGCGTTCCTGACGCAGAAGGGCGACATCCGGAAAAACCTTCCCACCAAACCCGTGGCGGCCGCCGCGCCCGATACCGTCGAGGCCTGGCGGACGGAGGCGGAACGCGTCCGGGCGGTCCGCGAACGGCTGCTCGCCGCCGGCGCGGCCGCCGAGAGCGCGGCGCTCGCCCGGATCGGCGCCGCGCTGCTCGCCTCCTACCGGGACGAGAAGGCGCGCCAGGGTCGGCTCGACTACGACGACCTGATCTCGGGCGTGCAAAGGCTGGTCGAGGACGAGGCCGCCGCGCTCTGGGTGCTCTACAAGCTCGACGGCGGGATCGACCACGTGCTGATCGACGAGGCGCAGGACACCAATCCCCGGCAATGGGCGGTGGTTCGCGCGCTGGCCGCCGATTTCTTCGCCGGCGAGAGCGCCCGGGACGCCGCGCGCACGATCTTCGCCGTCGGCGACCCGAAACAGTCGATCTACAGCTTCCAGGGCGTCGAGGCGGACGCGTTCTCCGCCATGCGCGAGGCGTTTCGCGCCCGGGTCGCGGAGGCCGGCGCCGCATGGGAGGGCGTAGCGCTCGGCCATTCCTTCCGCTCCACCGGCGCGGTGCTCCGTGCCGTCGACGCCGTATTCGCCGACGCCGACGCGAGACGGGGGCTGGGGGAAAGGCCGGTGGCCCACGCGCTCGGCCGCGCCGGGCAGGCGGGGCTGGTGACTCTCTGGCCGCCGGCCCGGCCGAGCGAATCCGAAGTTGCCGATCCCTGGCAGCCGGTCGCGGAACCCTTCACCCACCAGACCGCCGCATACCGTCTCGCCGAGGCGATCGCGGAGACCGTCAAGGGATGGATCTCGTCGGGCGAGCGGCTGGAAAGCAGGGGCCGGGCGATCGCCGCGGGCGACATCATCGTCCTGGTCCGCCATCGCGGCGAATTCGTCGACCATCTGGTTCGCGCGCTGAAGCAGCGCTCCATCGGCGTCGCCGGGGTCGACCGGCTGGTGCTGTCGACCCAGCTCGCGGCGATGGATCTCCTCGCGCTGGCCGAGGCGGCGCTGACGATCGAAGACGACCTGACGCTCGCCACGGTGCTGAAGGGGCCGCTGATCGGGCTCGACGAGGCCGCGCTGTTCGAGCTCGCCCACGGCCGCGGCAAGCGGACGCTCGCCGCCGAGCTGGCGCGGCGGGGCGGCGAAACGCGCTTCCGCCCGGCCCGTTCGGTGCTCGACCAAGCGCTCGGGATGGCCGACTTCGTGCCGCCCTACGAGTTCTTCAGCCGCATCCTCGGCCCGATGGGCGGGCGGAAACGGATCGTCGCCCGCCTCGGCCCCGACGCGGAGGACCCGATCGACGAGTTCCTCGCGCTCGCCCTCGACTACGAGCGCGAGCACACCCCGTCGCTCCAGGGCTTCGTCTCGTGGTTCCGCGACGCCCGGGCGGAGGTCAAGCGCGACCTCGAACAGGCCGCCCGGGACCAGGTCCGGGTGCTGACGGTGCACGGCGCCAAGGGGTTGCAGGCGCCGGTCGTCATCCTCGCCGACAGGATGCAGCCCCCGGCCGAGCGCAACCCGGTGCTCTGGTCCGATACCGAGCCGCCGATCCTGGTCTGGAAGCGCAGGCAGGACGCGCGCGACCGGGTTTCCGAAGCGGTCGCCGCGGCGGACAGGGGGCGCGCGGAGGAAGAGTACCGCCGCCTGCTTTATGTCGCGATGACCCGCGCGGAGGACCGGCTTTACGTTGCCGGTTACACCAACCGCGACGCGGCGCCCGACGACTGCTGGTACGCCATGGTCGAACGCGCGCTGGAGCCGATCGCGGAAGCCCGCGAGACGGTCCTGGAAGCGCCGGATGAAGGCGTGATCGTGGCGGGGCGGGCACTCGTCCTCGAAGACAGGCAGACCGCGCCCCCCGACCGTGTGCGGGAGGCCGGCGCGCGGGCTCCGGAAGAACCGCCCCTCCCCGGTTGGGCGACACGCCCGGCACCGGAGGAAGCGCCGGCCGGGCGGTCGCTCAGCCCCTCGCGGCTGGACGAGGACGCGACGCCCGCGCGCTCGCCCGGCGGGGACGGCAACGCCTTCCGGCGCGGACGGATCGTCCACGATGTCCTGCAACGCATCCCGGCGCCGCCGTCCGGGGATCTGCGCCCCGCCGTCGAGGCCCATCTCGCCCGCCCGGCGTTCGGACTGTCGACCGGAGAGCAACGCGAAATAGCGGACGAAATCGGGGCTTTGCTCGCCGATCCGGCGGCCTCCGCCGTTTTCGCGCCGGGTTCGATGGCCGAGGTGCCGGTGACCGGCCGCATCGCCGGGAGGCCCTGTTCGGGGTGGATCGACAGGCTGGTCGTCGGCGACGACGCCGTCCGCTTGGTCGAGTTCAAGACCGACCGCGACCCGCCCGGCGCGCCCGCGGACATCCCGCCCCCCTATCTCCGTCAGCTCGCCGCCTACCGGGCGCTGCTGGCGGAAATCTATCCCGGCAAGCGGATCGACTGCACCCTGATCTGGACCGTCGGACCGGTCGCGATGGCGGTTCCCGCGGCGCTGCTCGACGCCGCCCTGTCTTGACCGGCGGAGCGCCGCCGCCTACTTAAGAAGGGCCGCGCAATTCCGTGCGGGCGGGGGGTACTCGATGGCGACAAAGGCGGTTTCAGACGACTCTTTCGACACCGATGTCCTCCAGGCCAACGAGCCGGTGGTGGTGGATTTCTGGGCCGAATGGTGCGGCCCGTGCAAGCAGATAGGGCCCTATCTCGAGGAGATTTCGGACGAGATGGGCGACGAACTCACGGTCGCCAAGATCAATATCGACGACAACCCCATGACGCCGTCGAAATTCGGCGTGCGCGGCATCCCGACCCTGATGATCTTCAAGGAGGGAGAGCTCGCCGCGACCAAGGTCGGCGCCCTGCCCAAGTCCAAGATCATCGAATGGATCCGCGCCGCCCTCTGAGACGGGGCGCGCGGCGGGTCAGCCGTCTCCGGACCTGAGCACGAACATCCGGTCGCAATAAGGGCACTCGACCCGCCCGTCGTTGGCGAGGCTGAGGAACACCTTCGGGTGGCCCAGCGGACCGCCGCCGTCGCAGGCGATCTCACGGGTCTCGACCTCGACGATCTCCGGCGGTTCGATGGGCTGTGACATAGGCGGACTCGTCCGGCTGCGAAGAGTGCCGGATGATAACGGGGTTCAGGCGGCGGTAGGAAGCCTCTTCACCGCCCGCCGGATGGCAGGCCCGTTGTCGCGCTTCGCCACTTCCAGCTCGTAATGGGACTGGAGGTTGAGCCAGAATGCCGCGGATACGCCGAAGGCCCGTTCTAGCCTCAGGGCGGTGTCCGCCGTGATTCCCCGACGACCGCGCACGATGTCGCTGACGCGGTTCTGCGGAATCGCGAGCGTCCTGGCTAGGCCGTTGGCGCTGAGCGCGTAAGGCTCCATGAAGTCCTCACGGAGAGTTACGCCCGGATGGATAGGGCCGATCATGCTCGTCGTTCCCCTGTGCGAACCATAGCATTTTCCGACCGGGCGCGATCGCAGCCAGTCGTCGCCCGGTCAGGTCGCAAAATGCCGTATGTGGCGGACGGCCTCATCGGCGATAGCCCGTCAACCCCGGAGTCGGGCCGACGCGATGGCCGCGCCTTCGGACAGCGCCTTGAGCTTGGCCCACATGATGCTGCGGTGGACCCGCCCGGCGAGCGGGCTCTGGCAGAAGCCGCAATCGGTCCCGGCCATCACGTTTTCCCCGCCCACCAGATCGGCGTAGCGCAACAACCGCTCGGCGACCAGCTCCGGATGCTCGACCACATTCGTCGAATGGGCGATCAGGCCGGGCATCAATCGCCTGCCCTCGGCGGGCTTCGCCGTCTTCCAGACCTGCCACTCGTGCTCGTGGCGCGGGTTGGCGGCCTCGAAGGCATAGGCGCCGGCATTCACCTTGAGCACGATGTCGACGATGTCCTTCATCGGCACGTCGAACATGTGGGGGCCGTTCCAGCTGCCCCAGCAGATGTGATAGCGCGTGCGCTCCAGCGGCAGCCCTTCCAGCGCGCGGTTGAGTGCGGCGATGCGGAGTTCCGCCCAGCCGCGGTACTCCGCGAGCGTCATCGGCGGGACCAGCCTTTCGTACATGAAGGGCAGGAAGGCGTCGTCGATCTGCAGGTGAAGCCCGGCATCGACGATGGCCGCGTATTCCTCGTGGAGCGCGTCGGCGAGCGCGAACAGGAGGCTTTCCTCGTCGCCGTAATGCTCGTCCCTCGCGTTGGGGAGAGCGCTCGCCGGCGCCACTACGGGCAGAAATCCCTCGACGCCGCCGGCCGCCGCCAGGGCGGATTTCAGGTTCGCGATATCGCGCTGCAATTCGGCCTGGCCGCCATAGGAGATCGGCCCGGTCACCACCGGCCGCATCGGCGCGAGCGCGTTCGCGAGCACCCTGCCGTCGTATTCGCCATAGAACTCGGGGAACGCCTCGCGGTCGCGCCCGCCGATGGAATGGCTCATCGGGTCCGCGGCCTCCTCCGGCGTCATCGGCTGCCGTTCGACGCCGTTTAGGCGGTTCTGGACGTAGAACGCCCAGTTGATCGATTTGCCGTACTCGCCGTCGCTCACGATGTCGATCCCCGCCTCGGCCTGGAGCCGCACGGCCTCGGCGACGGACTCGGTGAGACAGGCATCGAAGGCGTCAGGGTCGTACGCCTCGCCCCGCTGCTCCTTCTCCAGGAACCCGATCAGCGCCGGCGGTCTCACCAGGCTCCCGATATGGCTTACCGGGATTCGCCCTTCCTGTGTCGCCATCGTTCTCTCCTCCTTCGGTTGCGGCCGGTCCGGCGGGGCGCCCGATGCCCCGCCCCCCGGACCTCCTACGGTCCGTGCTTCACGCGTTTCCACAAGGCGTCCGCGAAGCGCCGCGTCTCTTCCGGCCAGGGGCCGGTCGCGTAGAGCTTCTCCCGCACCCTCTGAGGCGGGTAGACGGCAGGATCGCCCGCCAGCGCGGGATCGAGATGTTTCGCCGAAGCCGCGTTGGCGTTGGCGTAGAAGACACGGTTGGACGCGCGGGCGATCACCTCCGGCCTCATAAGGTAGTCGATGAACCGGTGCGCGTTGCCGGGATTGGGCGCGTCCGCCGGGATGGCCATCATGTCGAACCACATGAGCGCGCCTTCCTCGGGAATCGCGTACGCGACGTTCACGCCCTCCCCGGCGGCAACGGCCCGGTCGCGTGCCTGCAGAATATCGCCCGACCAGCCCATCGCGAGGCAGATCTCGCCTCTCGCCAACGCCTCGATCTGGGCCGAATTGTGGAAGCGGCGGATATGGGGACGGATCGCTCTCAACACCGGTTCGGCTCTCGCCACGACGGCGGTGTCGAGGCTGTTCGGATCCTCGCCGAGATAGTTGAGCACGGCCGGGATCACCTCGTCCGGTTCGTCCAGCAGCCAGACGCCGCAATCGGCGAATTTCGAGACGGTCCCGGGGTCGAACAGCATGCGCCAGGAGCGCACGGGCGCGCCCGGATCCCGGGCCGCGATCGAGGCCGTGTTGAAGCCTATTCCCGTGGTGCCCCACATATAGGGCACGGCATGACGGTTCCCCGGATCCCAGCGCCGGGCCCGCGCCACGATCGCGGGGTCCATGTTCCCGAGATTGGAGAGCAGCGCCCGGTCCAGGGGGCGGAACAGGCCCGCCCGGATCTGGCGGGCGAGGAAAGCCCCGCTCGGCACCACCACGTCGTAACCGCCGTTCCCGGCCAGCAGCCTGTTTTCCAGGGTGCGGTTGGAATCGAAGGTATCGTAAATCACCCGGATCCCGGTCTCCGCCTCGAAGTCCGTCAGGATTCCCGGATCGATATAGTCGGACCAGTTGTAGACCCTGACCGTCGGTGCCTCCGCCACGGCGGCCCCGGCGACCGAGGCGAACGCGAGGAGGACGAGAGGGACTTTCCCGACGCTTGCGATCATCCGCTCGCTCTCCAAGTCGTTCCGGATATCGATACCTGTCTCATGCAAGACGCGCCACGGCAAACCGAACCTCCGGTTCGCCGCCCAAATTGCTTCGCCGCCCGCTTCCCGCTATGGTCGGCATTCCCTGCGGACCACCCGCGCGGCGCCCGTAGCTCAGTGGATAGAGCGCTGGCCTCCGAAGCCAGAGGTCGCACGTTCGAATCGTGCCGGGCGCGCCATCCCCGCTCTTGGGCGAAACGGCGTGCGAAGCCCCGAGGGAATTTTCCATCGACCCGCGGCGACGGGCCGGCTTTCGAAGCGACCCGCGACCCGAAATTCCCCTCGCTTGTCGGCCCCGCCATTTGTCGCTTAAGATCGCCGCGACCGAGGGTCCAAACGGGAGGCACAGGATGATCTCAATGAACAAGCGCGGGCTGCTGGCCGGCGCCGCCGCTCTCGGAGCGGCCGCGTTGATCGCCGCCGCGCCGGCCAAAGCCGCCGAGCCGATCAAGATCGGGTTTTCGATGGCGCTCACCGGCGGGCTCGCCGGCGCCGGCAAGTCGGCCCTGATCGCGATGCAGATCTGGGAGAAGGACACCAACGCCGCCGGCGGGCTGCTCGGCCGCCAGGTCAAGCTGATCTATTACGACGACCAGACCAACCCGGCCACCGTGCCCGGCATCTACACCAAGCTGCTCGACGTCGACAAGGTCGACCTCGTGGTCTCCGGCTACGGCACCAACCTGATCGCGCCGGCGATGCCGATCATGATGCAGCGCAACC
>JAPPHW010000328.1 GCA_028820945.1 Defluviicoccus sp. | reverse complement strand
GCCTGTACCAACGCCTTGCGCCAAGTCCGCCCCATCTTAACCGGACAGCAGTGGAACAAGTCCGGGCATGACGCGGTAGGGCGCGGCGGAGGCGAACGGGAAACTCCGAAACGCGACGCTACGCCGGTTCGTTGTCCCCGATGCCGAGCACGTCGCGGTAGCAATGCCAGCTCGCGTGACCCATCAGCGGGAAGAACAGGATCAGCCCGAGGAACAGCGTGGCGATGCCGACGGCGGTGAATATCGCGATCAGCCACGCCCAGAGCATCATCGGCATGAAATTGTCGCGGACCGAGGCGAGACTCGCGATGGTGGCCGTCATCGCGTCGACTTCCCGGTCGACGATCAGCGGTATGGAAACCGCCGAGATCGCGTAGGCGGCGAAGGCCAGAACGGCGCCGATGGCGGTCCCCACCGCGAGGAAGGCGGCGCCCTGCACGGACAGGAACAGCGACTCGAAGAGGGCGGTCAAAGGCGGCGTCGCCGAACCGAAAAACAGCGCGAAGAGCAGCGTCGCGATCCGTATCCACAGCAGGGCGAACAGCAGCAGGGCGAGCCCCATATAGCAAAGCTGCAACGGCGCGTGCCGGACGGCGCCGAGCACGTCCGGCAAGCGGAACGCCGCGCCGTCGTTGTAGCGGCGGCTCATTTCGTATAGGCCGACGGCGATGACCGGGCCACCGAACATGAAGCCCGCCGCCAGCGGCAGAAACAGATAGACCGCATCGAAGAAGTAGAGGCAGGCGAGGACGGCATAGCTCAGCACGGCCACGAACAACCCGTAGCCGAGGCTGATCGCCGGGCGCCGCCACAGATCCGCCCACCCGGCGGAGAGCCAGCGCCAGACATTGTCGGACCGGACGGGCCGAACCCTGATATCGGCCAGAGACACCGCCGTCATGCCCGCGCTCCCGCCCATCCGCCGGCCACCGCAACCGCAGCGGGCTCTCTCCGTGCGTCTCGCCATGAAACGGGGCTCGGCACAGGACCCGCGAGCCGGCCGGCTCACTATGACGGACGCGGCCGTAACGGTCCATCCGGGATTCGAACGGGCGTCCGGCGGGGCAGGGCGCGAAAGCGGGCCGGAGCGTGCTCCGCCGCGCGGTCCGGGGCCTTGAAGCCGGGGCGGCCCGTCACCACCTGTCTTGTGCCCGAGGGGTGCCGCGTGGCGGGCCCCGGCCCGGGCGTGGAACCGGTCCGGCCAAAACGGCGGACCCGATGCGACTTGCTTGAGATAAGGAGTCACACCATGCGCGCATTCGATCTTTCCCCGCTCTTCAGCAACACGGTCGGTTTCGACCGCATGGCCCGGCTGCTCGAACAGGTGCCGAGCGAGGCCGCGCCATCCTATCCGCCCTACGATATCGAGAAGACCGGCGAGAACGCCTATTGCGTGACGCTGGCCGTGGCCGGTTTCGGCGACGACGATATCTCGATCGAGGTGAAGGAAAACCGGCTCACCGTGACGGGCAAGCCCGCCGGCGGGAAGTCCGCGGGCGACGCCTACCTTCACCGCGGGATCCCCACCGGCGGTTTCGAGCGGCGCTTCGACCTCGCCGACCACATCCGGGTAACCGGCGCGGCTCTCGACAAGGGGCTGCTCCATATCGATCTGGTGCGCGAGGTGCCCGAGGCGCTCAAGCCGCGCACGATCGCCATCGACAGCGGTGGCCGCAAGCGGATCGACCGCAAGGCGTCCTGACCTGGATACGCGGCGGACGGGCGCATTTCCCGGCCGTCCGCCGCTATTATCGAATCCGCCGACGCACCCGCGCGATCGCGGCATTCGATTTCCGGCCCGCGATACCGCCCCTTTCATCCCGATTCCGTCGGCGGAGACCAGGGTTGGGGCACGCCGGAATTCGATTGCCGCATCGTTCAACGCATGAGGTATGACCATGGCTTACCGGGATATTGTCGTTCATCTTGGGGAAGACGGTCGTTCGCCGGCGCGGCTGGATGCGGCGATCGGACTGGCGGAATTGCACGAGGGCAGGGTGACCGGCGTATATGTCGCGCCGTCGCTCGCCATTCCCGAATACGCCAGCGACGGTTTTCCGCCCGAGTTCCGCGAACGGCTGGCGACGGAGCGCCGTCAGCGCGCCGAGGAAGCCGAGCGGCGGTTCGGGGAACGGACGGCGAAGGCGGCGGCGCCCGTTGAATGGCGACTCTTCGCCGGCGACCCCGTCGAGGTCGTCACGACGAACGCGCACTATGCCGACCTCACCATCGTCGGCCAGACGGATTCCGACGACGCGCGGAGCCCCCAGGGGCTCGCGGACAGCGTCGTGATGGGCGCCGGCGGTCCGGTTCTCGTCTGGCCCCATACCGGCTCGTTCGACCTCGACCCCGCCACGGTCACGGTCGCGTGGAACGGCACGCGGGAAGCGAAACGCGCCGTCTCCGACGCGCTGCCCCTGCTGCGGCGGGCGGGGAAGGTCGTCGTGCTCGGGATCGATACCGGCGATGGCACGCACACGCCCGGAACCGACATCTGCGCCCACCTGGCGCGGCATGGCGTGACGGCGGAAGCGCGGCACACGGTTTCCACGACGGATATCGACGCCGGCAACGTCCTGTTGAACGCGGTCGCCGACGACGGCGCCGGTCTGCTCGTCATGGGCGCCTACGGTCGTCACCGCATGCGGGAGCTGCTGCTGGGCGGCATGACGCGCGACATCCTGAGACGCATGACGAGGCCGGTCCTGATGTCGCACTAGAGGCACCGGCGCCGCGGGCACGGCGCACGAAGCCAACCGAGAGGCAACGCCATGTCAGAAGTCCTGTTCGTCGTCGCGCCCTATTGGGCGCAGGCTCCCGCGTCGGTGCATCGCGATCCCGACGAGGCGATCCGCGCCGCAATTCCCCTGCGCGAGGGTTGCCGGGTGCTGGTCATCCGCCCGGATTCCGTCCAATGGAAGGAAACCGAGGCTCCGCACCTCATCGACGTGGACGACCCCCACAACGTGCGGCAACGCCTGTCCCTCGAATTGCGCAGGATCGGAGACGAGCTCGCGAACGGCGGCTGAGAACGGGAACCTGACCCGCGGCTGCCGCGCGGAGCGTTGGGAGCCGATCGGGGGCGCCTGCGGCTCCCCGACACCGCTACCCCACGATCCGCCCCGCGCGCGTTCCGGCCGCGGCGGCGAGGGTGTCGAACTGGCGCGCCACCGAATCGTCGCAGGGCGAGGAGCCGTTGTCCGGCAGGCGGAGCGACAGCCCGTCCTCGTCGAGCATCAGCGCCGAGCGGCCGAGCACGCTCCGCGCCCCGCCCGAGACCCGGAACGCGAGCCGCACCGCCTGGCCGATCACCTCGGCGCGGTGGCGGAGGCGCTCCGACATCAGCCGGTGCAGCGGCTGGGCCTCCGGCGCGCCCGCGTCGCCGCCGTAGCGCACGAAGGCGGTGTAGCCGAGGAACGCGCGCTCGTCGTGCCTCAGCCCCATGAAGGGGAAGCGCTGGATGCGGTTCATCGTCTGCACCGCGCGGTAGTCGGGATGTTCGCGCCAGCCGATGTCGGCGAGATGGCAGGCGATCAGGCGCAGGCGCTTGCGGCCCTTGCGGCGCCCCTGGAAGAGCGGGTCGATCCAGTCGAACAGCGCCTCTCCGACCGGGCCGAAGCGGGCCTCCCGCGCCGCGAGCGCCATGGCGGCGACCAGCACCGGATCGTCGCGCCGCCGCTTCGCGTCGAGGCCGGCATAGAGGTAGCCCTCGCGCAGGCCCTGCGCGGAAAACGCCACCGTCTTCGCGCCGGTCGCGCGCAGGACCGCGCCCATCATGTCGCAGGCGACGGGCAGGCTGTCGCGCCGCCTGCGCGACACGCCGGCGATCTGTTCCAGCGAGCGCGGGCTCAGCCGGCCCACCACGTCGGCGAGGTTCCGCATGTCCCGGGCCGGCACCCGGTATCCGTCGATGATGTGGAGCGGGTGGTCGGCGCGCGCCATGTGGAGCCGGGCGACCGCGCGCCACGCCCCGCCGACCGGATAGAAGGCGCGGCCTTCGCCGCCCCCGAGCCACCGAATCGAGGCGAGCTCGGCGCGGATTTCGCCGAGCATCGCCTTGCGCTGCTGCGGTCGGCGGTCGCCGTAGCGCAGGATCCCGAGCGGCAGCGTCGCCTGACTGGCGATCCTGCCGCGCCTGATGTCGACCAGTTCCAGGCTGCCGCCGCCGAGGTCGGCCACGATTCCGTCCGCCCGCGGCATGCCGGAGATCACGCCGAGGGCCGACAGGCGCGCCTCGTCCTCGCCGCTCAGCACGTCCACGCGTTCGCCGCAGCAGCGCCCGACTTCGCGCACGAAATCGCCGCCGTTGGACGCCTCGCGCACCGCCGCGGTGGCGATGAAGGCGGGCTCCGCGACGCCCATCCCGCGCGCGAGCCGGCCGAACCGGGCGATCGCGCGCAACGCCCGCTCGGCCGCGTCGGCGCCGATCTCCCCGGTCGTCGCCAGTTCGCCGCCGAGCCCGCAGGCGGCGCTCTCGTTGAACATCGGCACCGGCGCCCGGCGATAGCCGTCATAGACGACGAGCCGCACGGTGTTCGAGCCGATATCGACGACCGCGACGGGAGGATCGGCCGGGACAAAGCCGGCCTCAGGGTCCAGCGCCTCGATCGGTCTCGTTGCGGGCATACGGAGAGCGCGAATACATTGTCCACTGGCTAGGAAAACCAGCGTGGACCGATCCAAGCACAAAAAACCCCGGGCGCATACCGGTTGGCAGAGGCGGGTCCGGGGTGTACGAGAGAAATATGGCCAGCCGGGATTCGCGCGTCAAGGACTTCTCCTACTCGAACCATGTCATCGATGCGCTTCAGGCTTCGCTCTCCCGCGAGCGTCTGGGCACCTACCTCGATGCCGCTGGGGGAGATCGAGAACGGGCGATCCGGCTTCACGTTTGGAACACTGCGGTCAGCGCAGCCTTTTACGGTCCCCTGCAGGGGTTGGAGGTAGCCCTGCGTAACGCGATACACCGCAGGCTCGCGGAACGCTATGGAGAAGCTTGGTACGACAATCCCGGCGCGGGGCTCGATCGGGGAGCCCTTGAGAGGATAGAGGGCGCCAGAACCGAACTGGCGCGGGACCGGCATATCGACAATCCGGCACGGATCGTGGCGGCGCTGTCCTTCGGGTTCTGGGTTTCGATGCTTGGCCCGGGAGGACGCGTCTCCGCGGGGCGCAAGGCGAATTACGAGATGACGCTCTGGCGGCCGGCATTGCGCGCGGCGTTCGCGCATCGCGCTACACTGACTCGCAAGGACGCCCACCGGCCCTTGAATGCGCTGCCGACGTTGCGGAACCGCATCGCCCATCACGAACCGGTGTTCATGCGCGACCTGGCGCGGGACCACGAGCGTATTATCGAGGTTACTGGGTGGGTTTCGCCCGACACCCGCACATGGATCGAACACCACAGCAGGGTCCTCTCGGTTCTCGAAACCGCTCGAAACGCCAGGGAGATTCGATTTTAGGCGGTTGCCCCGGGGCCGAATACGCTTTCGGAAGGGATATCGCGACCCGCCTCAGGCGGGGTCGCCGGAGTCTTCGTTTCTGAGCGCGCTTCCCCGGCCGGACAGGCTCGGGTTGGTCATGAAATATTCGTGGGCGCTGAAAGCGTGCTCGTCGGCGTCGGCGCGGCGGTAGGTGCCGTCCGCGTCGAGCGTCCAGCTCTGCGCTTCGTCCATAAGGTTGGCGCCCATGATCCGGTCGAGCACCTGGCGGTGGACGGTCCGGTTGAGGATCGGGATCAGGGTCTCCACCCGGCGGTCGAGGTTGCGCGGCATCCAGTCGGCCGACGAGATATAGACCTTGGCCTTCGACGAGCCGCGCGGATGCGCCGCGCCGAAGCACACGATCCGGCTGTGCTCCAGGAAACGGCCGACGATGCTCTTGACCCGGATATTGTCCGACAGGCCCGGCACGCCCGGCCTCAGGCAGCAGATGCCGCGAACGATCAGGTCGATCCCGACGCCCTCCCGCGAAGCGCGGTAGAGGCAGTCGACGATCTCCGGGTCGACCAGCGAGTTCATCTTGGCGAGGATCCAGGCAGGCCGGCCCGCGCGCGCGTTCTCGATCTCGTCGTCGACCAGGCGGACCAGGGTATCGCGCATGTCGATGGGCGAGACCGAGATCCGCTCCATCGCCTCCGGCACGCCGGTCCCGGTCATGTAGTTGAACAGCTTCGCCGCGTCGCGGCAGAACGTCGCATCGCAGGTGAAGTGCGACAGATCGGTGTAGATCCGCGCGTTGATCGGGTGGTAGTTGCCGGTACCGAAATGGGCGTAGGTCTGCAGCCCGTTCTGCTCGCGCCGGACCACCAGCGAGACCTTGGCGTGGGTCTTGAGCTGGACGAATCCGAACACCACCTGGGCGCCGGCGCGCTCCAGGTCGCGCGCCCAGCGGATGTTGCGCTCCTCGTCGAACCGCGCCTTGAGCTCGATCAGCGCGGTCACCGACTTGCCGCGCTCGGCGGCGTCGCGCAGCGCGGCGACGATCGGCGACTCCTCGCTGGTGCGATAGAGCGTCTGCTTGATCGCCACCACGTTGGGGTCCGCCGCCGCCTGGCGCAGGAAGCTCACCACCACGTCGAAGCTCTCATAGGGGTGGTGGACGATGATGTCCTTCTGGCGGATCGCGGCGAAGCAGTCGCCGTCGTAGTCGAGGATGCGTTCGGGGAAGCGCGGCGAATAGGGCTCGAAGACCAGGTCCGGGCGGTCGCGCAGGATCAGGCTGGAGGTCTCGGCGAGGCCGAGCAGCCCGTCGACGTCGAACACGTCCTCCTCGCCGACGCCGAGGCTGTCGACCACGAAGCTCCTGAGCGCCGCCGGCACGTCGGCGTTGATCTTGAGCCGGATCACCGAGCCGCGGCGGCGCCGGCGCAAGAGCTCCTCGGACTCGCGCACCAGGTCCTCCGCCTCCTCCTCGATCTCCAGATCGCTGTCGCGCAGCACGCGGAACACGCCGACATCCCGCAAATCGAAGCCGGGGAACAGGAGGTCGAGATGGACGCGGACCACCTGCTCCAGCGCGACGAAGGCGGACTTGCGGCTCTCCAGCCGGACGAAGCGGTCGATCGTGGCGGGCAGCGCGACCAGCCCGGCCGAGGTCTCCTCGTCCTTCCGCTTCATCGACAGCACCAGCGAGAAGCCGAGATTGGGGATGAAGGGGAACGGGTGCGCCGGGTCGATCGCCACCGGGGTGAGGGCGGGGAAGATTTCCCTCACGAAATAGGCCCTGAGCCAGGCGCGCTCGTCGTCCGTCAGCGCCTCGGGCTCCAGCACCTCGATCCCCTCGCCGCGCATCGCCTCGCGGAGCTCGCGCCAGCAGCGCTGCTGGGTCCGCATCAGCGTGCGGGCGCGCTCGTTGACCGCGTGCAGCTGCTCGCCGGGGGTGAGCCCGTCGGCGCTCCGCGCGGTCACGCCGGCCTGGATCTGGCTCTTCAGCCCGGCGACGCGCACCATGTAGAACTCGTCGAGATTGGCCGCCGAGATCGAGACGAAGCGGAGCCGCTCCAGAAGGGGATGCGCCGTGTTGGACGCCTCCTCGAGCACGCGCTCGTTGAAGGCGAGCCAGGAAAGCTCGCGGTTGATGAAGCGGTCCGGACTGCCGGCGAGCGGCGAGGCCGGCCCGGGGCGCCGTTCCTCCTCCACGGCGGTTTGCGGTCGCGCGTCGTCCATCGTTCGAGCGTTCACCCTTTCGCCGCGACCGTCAAGGGAAACGCGGGGCCTGACATCCGCTCCCCCGCCGGCCTATCCTTTTCGCCATGCGCACGCTCTACCTGCTCCGGCACGCGAAATCGGACTGGGGCGATCCCGGGCTCGGCGATTTCGACCGGCCGCTGGCGCCGCGCGGGCGGCGGGCAGCGCCGGCGGTGGCGCGCTGGATGAACGGGAACGGCTGCGCGCCGGGATACGTGCTGTGCTCCGCCGCGCGCCGGGCGGCCGAGACCTGGACGCTGGTCGCGGACGTGCTGGACGGCGCCCCGGAGGTCGAGACGTCCGAGGAGCTCTACCACGCCGCGCCCGCCGGACTGTTCGCGCTCGCGCAAGGGCTTCCGGACCGGCATGCCTCGGCGATGATGGTGGGGCACAATCCGGGCTTCCACCTCCTCGCCTGCGCGCTGGCCGGCGAGGGGCCGGACGACCTCCTGCAACCGCTCGCCGCCGGCTACCCCACGGCCGCGCTGGCGGGGATCGAGTTCGACGCGGCGAGCTGGTCGGAGATCGCCCCCGGCGCCGGGCGGCTGACCTGCTTCGTCCGCCCGCGGACGCTCGAATAGGCTTCCCTTCGATACGGCGCTGTCGCGCCTACTCAGGGTGAGGGGAAGGGGTTCCGGAAACCCCCGAACCGGGAAGGCGGCGACGCGGCCGATATCCGGGAGGCGCCCCGGAAGGGG
>JAPPHW010000414.1 GCA_028820945.1 Defluviicoccus sp. | reverse complement strand
GCCACAGGCACCGTTCTCGTCCGGCTTCTCTCGACCCCGGAACAAGTCCGGGGTGACAATCGGGGGGGGCGGAGACGGTCTCGTTCATAAGCGCGGTGCCCCTGTCGAAATTCTAAACCGGACAGCAGTGGAACAAGTCCAGCCATGACGGCAGAAAACGGATGAAGCGGTTCCAACAAAAACGGACCCGCTCTAACGTCCCGCCCGACCCCCATCCCCAATACGTACAGCGCATATAGCCGGCGCCGCCGGCGCAACTTGTTGAGATAAAGAGTATTTTGTGTAGTGAGACGGTAATCGCCCGACAGTTTGGCCGGCACAGCGCGCCGATGCTGTCCTCGTCACCCAGACCGTTCCGAACCCGGCTGAATGCCAATGTTATAGAGCGGTTATTCGCATAATTTCTTCATAACGAAAAACTTCCCGCTCGATAATATGTAATTATAACGCGAATTCTATATGCATATTGGGCATGAAAAGTGACGCAACCGGCACTATAAAATCCGGGCATGAAGATTAGCTCAATCCGCATTTTATTTTGAGAAAGCGAGCCCCGAAATGAGAGCCCCGGGACAAAAGAAGTTGGGGTTCATTCATGTATGCACGTATCGGACCGTCGAACTCTGTCGGGAACGAACGCCGCATCCAACCCGCCGAACCGCCTCGTTCCGCGGTCCCGCACTTCCGGCTCATTGGCGCTTTGTTCGCCTTCGTCGTTGCCTTCCTGCCCGTCATCGGCGCACAGGCGCAGGGATTGACCGTACCGTCCGCTCCACAGGATGTCGTCGCGACGGCGGAAGACGGCGGCGTCGTCCTGAGATGGTCGGCGCCGGAGAGCAACGGCGGCTCCGCTATCCTGCGCTACGAAGTGCGCAGCGCCGAAGGCGCCTCCGTGCCCGAGAGTGCTGACTGGACTAGCAACGGGACCTTCACGTCGCTCGCTTTCCGTCAGTTGACCCACGGGACGCAGTACAGCTTCGAGGTGCGGGCGGTGAACGCACAGGGCGCCGGGCCGGCCGTGCAGGTCCAGGCGACTCCCGATAAAACCCCCTCCGTGCCGCGGGGCCTGACGGCGACCCCGGGCGACGGCGAGGTTGTCCTGCGGTGGTCGCCGCCGGCGGACAATGGCGGCTTCGATGTCGTGTACTACTCGTTCCGCGGAGCCGAAGGCGCATCGGTTCCCTGGAATACGCCCTGGAGGACTACCAGCGAGACTTCGGGCACGCTTCGACAACTGACCAACGGCACGCTCTACACCTTCGAGGTCCGCGCGGAGAACGCCCAGGGCGCCGGGCGGCCTGCACAGATACAGGCGACTCCCGAAGGAACCGTACCCTCCGCGCCGCGAGATGTCGTCGCGACGGCGGAAGACGGCGGCGTCGTCCTGAAATGGTCGCCGCCGGCGGACAGTGGCAGCTCCATTGTCACCCGCTACGAGATGCGCGGCGCCGCGGGCGCCTCGGTTCCCGAGAGCACGCCCTGGATTTCGACGGGGACCCGCAGGTCGGGCGCGTTGCGGCAGCTGACCAACGGGACGCTCTACACGTTCGAGGTCCGCGCGGTGAACAAGAACGGAGGCGGACCCGCGGCGGAGGTCCAGGCGACGCCCGGCCTTGCCCCGTCCGCGCCGCGGAACCTGGAGGCGACGCCCGGCCACGGGCAGGTGACGCTGGAGTGGGATGCGCCGGCTGACCGGGGCAGTACCGCGATTACCGACTACGAATTGCGCTACGCCGAGGGCACCGCGGTGCCGTCGGAGACGGCCTGGAATGCGTTGGGCCCCGACGGTACGGACAGATTTGTAGCCGTCGACCACCTGACCAACGGCAGGGCCTATGCCTTCGAGGTCCGGGCGGTGAACGCGAGCGGCGCGGGCGATGCCGCCGCGGTGACGGCGACGCCGGTGCAACATCCCACGGTCACCGTGCGACCGGAGCAGGCGGCCTACCGCTTCGCCGAAGGCGCGAGCGAAACCGGTGTTGTGATCGTCGCGCAGGGGGAGCCGGGCGGCGACCGTCCGCTCGATGCATTCCGTGTGGCGGTGACCGCGTCTGGTGTTACCGGCGGCGCAACGTTCCCCTCGGACGTCGAACCTCTGGCAGTCATGATTGACATCGATCCGGAGGACTTCACCGCTACCGGCGGCATCTGGCAAGCGAGCAAATCGGTTTCGCTCTCCATCGTCGACGACGCCCTCGACGAGGACGACGAGGAATTCCAGGTGAAGGTCGGACGTTCGGTCTTTAAGCCCCCGTGGCTGCTCTTCCGCGAAGCGGACGGGAGGACCGCCTGCGGCGAGGACGATTGCGTCGTGACGATCACGATCGAGGACAACGACCGCGCGCCGTCCGCGCCGCGGAACCTGATGGCGACGGCGGAAGACGGCGGCATCGTCCTGAGATGGTCGCCGCCGGCGAGCAACGGCGGCTCCAATGTCACCCGCTACGAGACGCGCGGCGCCGCGGGCGCCTCGGTTCCCGAGAGCACGCCCTGGGTTTCGACGGGGACCCGCACGTCGGGCGCGTTCCGGCAGCTGACCAACGGGACGCTCTACAGCTTCGAGGTGCGGGCGGTGAACGCCCGGGGAGCGGGGCCGGCCGCGCGGATTCAGGCGACGCCGGGTGCACCGACCGTCCCCCAAGACGTTATTGCGACGGCGGAAGACGGCGGCATCGTCCTGCGCTGGTCGGCCCCGGCGAACAGCTACGGCTCCGCGATCCGGCGCTACGAGACGCGCGGCGCCGCGGGCGCCTCGGTTCCCGAGAGCACGCCCTGGATTTCGACGGGGACCCGCACGTCGGGCGCGTTCCGGCAGCTGACCAACGGGACGCTCTACAGCTTCGAGGTGCGGGCGGTGAACGCCCGGGGAGCAGGGCCGGCCGCGCGGGTCCAGGCGACGCCCGGTCTTGCCCCGTCGGCGCCGCGGAACCTGGAGGCGGAACCGGGCGACCGCGCGGTGACGCTTGAATGGCAAACGCCTTCGAGCAACGGCGGCTCCCCGGTCACGGGCTACGAATACCGCCATGCCGAGGGCTCCTCGGTCGCGGACGAGACCGCGTGGACCTCGGTCGGCACGGCGCTGACCGTCACAATCGGCAGCCTCGTCAACGGCACCGGATACGCCTTCGAGGTCCGCGCCGTGAACGCCGTCGGCGGCGGCGAGATCGCGGCGCTCACCGCGACGCCCGCCGTCGCGCCGTCCGCGCCGCGGAACCTGGAGGCGGAACCGGGCGACGGCGCGGTGACGCTTAAGTGGCAAGCGCCTTCGAGCAACGGCGGCTCCCCGGTCACGGGCTACGAGTACCGCCATGCCGAGGGCTCCTCGGTCGCGGATGAGACCGCGTGGACTTCGGCCGGCACGGCGCTGACCGTCACGGTCGAGAGCCTCGTCAACGACACGCAATATGCCTTCGAGGTCCGAGCGGAGAACGCCGTGGGCAAGGGCGAGATCGCGGCGCTCACGGCCACGCCCGCGGTGCAGGCCACGGTTCCCTCCGCGCCGCGGAGCCTGGAGGCGGAACCCGGCGACGGCGCGGTGACGCTTGAATGGCAAGCGCCTTCGAGCAACGGCGGCTCTCCGGTCACGGGCTACGAGTACCGCCATTCCGAGGGCTCGACGGTCGCGGACGAGACGGCGTGGACCTCGGTCGGCACAGCGCTGACCGTCACGGTCGGCAGCCTCACCAACGACACGCAATACGCCTTCGAGGTCCGCGCCGTGAACGCCGTCGGCGGAGGCGAGATCGCGGCGCTCAGCGCGACGCCTGCCGTCGCACCGTCCGCGCCGCGGAACCTGGAGGCGGAAGCGGGCGACGGCGCGGTGACGCTCAAATGGCAAGCGCCGGCGAACAACGGCGGCTCCGCGGTCACGGGCTACGAGTACCGCCATGCCGAGGGCTCGACGGTCGCGGACGAGACGGCATGGACCTCGATCGGCACGACGCTGACCGTCACGGTCGGCAGCCTCGTCAACGGCACCGGATACGCCTTCGAGGTCCGCGCCGTGAACGTCGTCGGCGGAGGCGAGGTCGCAGCGCTGACCGCGACGCCCGCCGTCGCGCCGTCCGCGCCACAGAGCCTGGAGGCGGAACCGGGCGACGGAGAAGTGAAACTGACCTGGGCCGCGCCTTCGAGCAACGGCGGCTCTCCGGTCACGGGCTACGAGTACCGTCATGCCGAGGGCTCGACTGTCGCGGACGAGACGGCATGGACCTCGGTCGGCACGGCGCTGACCGTGACAATCGGCAGCCTGACCAACGACACGCAATACGCTTTCGAGGTCCGCGCCGTGAACGCTGTCGGCGAAGGCAGTGCGGCCACGCTTACGGCGACACCGGTGCAACATCCCACGGTCACCGTGCGCCCGGAGCAGGCGGCCTACCGCTTCGTCGAAGGCGCGAGCGGGGCCGGCGTGGCGATCGCCGCGCAAGGGGAGCCGGGCGGCGGCCGTCCGAACGAGACCTTCCGGGTGACCGTTTCCTCAAAGCCGATAGAAGGCGGCGCCGAGTCGCCCGACGACTACGGCCCCCTGTCGGAGACGATTTCCTTCAGTCCGGAGGACTTCACCGCCGCCGGCGGCATCTGGCAGGCCCGCAAGACGGTCGCGCTCGCCATCGTCGACGACGCCCTCGACGAGGACGACGAAGACCTGACGGTCGCGCTGGAGATGTCGGCCGGGTTGCAGTCGTGGGTGCGCCTGCGCGAAGCGGACGGGAGGACCGCCTGCGGTACTGACGGCTGCATCGCGAAGGTCACGATCGAGGACAACGACCGCGCGCCGTCCGCGCCGCGGAACCTGATGGCGACGCGGGGCGACGGCGCGGTGACGCTCGAATGGCAAGCGCCGGCGGACCCCGGCACCTTGGCGGTCACCGGCTACGAGTACCGCCACGCCGAAGGTACGACGGTGCCTGACGAGACCGGCTGGACCTCCGCCGATGCCGCGCTGAGCGTGGAGATCGGCGGCCTGATCGAGGGCACGGTGTACACCTTCCAGGTGCGCGCGGTGAGCGATGCGGGCGGGGGCGAAATCGCCGCGCTCACGGCAACGCCCGCCGTCGCGCCGTCCGCGCCACAGAACCTGGAGGCGGAACCGGGCGACGGAGAAGTGAAACTGACCTGGGCCGCGCCTGCGAGCAACGGCGGCTCCGCGGTCACGGGCTACGAATACCGCCATGCCGAGGGCTCGTCGGTCGCGGACGAGACGGAGTGGACCTCGGTCGGCACGGACCTGACCGTTACGATCGGCAGCCTCGTCAACGACACGCAATACACCTTCGAGGTCCGCGCCGCGAACGTCGTCGGAGGAGGCGAGATCGCCGCGTTGACGGCGACGCCCGCGGTCTTCGACAACGACGGCCCTGCGGCGAACGGGCTCGCGATCACGCCCGTACCGCCGGCGGCAAGCGCCGACCACGGCCCCTACTACACGAAGGACGACTTCCTCGCCCTGCCGGAGGGCGCGGTGCACGGAACGGGCGCCACGCTCACCTTCACGCTGACGCTGGACACCGAGGTCACGGTCACCGGCAGCCCGGAGCTGGTGCTCGACATCCACGACCGCGAGCGCCGGGCGCGCTACACCGGCGGCTCGGGCACGCGGCAGCTGACCTTCGTCTGGACGGTGGCCAAGGGCGACAACGATCCGGACGGGCTGGAGGTTGTATCTCTCGACCTCAAGGGCGGCACGATCCGGGACTCCGAGGAACGCGACCTGGTGCTGGATAGCGTCGCCTCGCACAGCTTCCCCGAGCACAGGGTACGCGGCGGGCTCTTCGCCATGCGGCTCGAAGCGACCGGCTCGGCGCGGGAAGGCGAGCCTTTCGAGATCCGCGTGATCCGCGACGGCGGCTACGACGAGCCGGCGGTGGCCGTCGCCGGCGTGACCGACAGCGCGCTGCCGCACATCCCTCAGCGTTCCAGCCCCGCGCTGAACGGACCGGGCGTCAGGCAGTTCGACTTCCAAGACGGGGAGCCTGGCGAGCCCGGCGTGCGGGTCTCGACGGGCACCGTGACGCCGCTCGGCGACGGCGTGGCCGACGGCGAGCGCACGCTGACGGTGCGACTGACCGCCACCGACGCGGGCATCCACCGGCACACGGGACAGAGTATTCAGGCCTGGTACCTTGTCGAAGAGCCGCTGGAGGTGACAGTGCCGGTGATCGACACCGGGCAGCCGCTGGCCGAGGCGGGCCTCCAGGTTCACGACACCTCGGCGACCGAGGCGCCGGGCGCGAAGCTGGTCTTCCGCGTGACGCTCTCGCCGCGCTCGGAGGGCACGGTGACGGTGGGCTACCGGACCGGAGACAACCCGCCCAACGCGCGTGGCGCGACCGCCGGGCAGGACTATGTGCCGACCGAAGGCATGCTGACCTTCGAGCCCGGCGATACCCTGAAGACCGTCGAGGTCGAGGTGCTGCCCGACGACCATGACGACCGCCTCGAGACCATGCGGCTCATCCTGTCGAACGCGCAGGGCGCGCGCATCGACAAGGCCGTGGGGCGCGGCATCATCAGGAACGACGGGCCGATCCCGAGGGCGTGGCTCGCACGCTTCGGGCGCACGGTGGCCGACCAGGTGCTGGACGCCGTCGAGAGTCGGATGGAAGCGGCGCGGCAGCCCGGCGTCGAGATGACGCTCGCCGGCCAGCGGGTCGGCGGCGAGGAAGGCCGGACCCCGGAACCCGAAACGGCCGTGCGCCTGTCGGACAAGCCGCGGGCGGTGCGCGGGGCCACGTCGCGGGACCTGCTGAGCGGCACCTCTTTCACGGCTACGGCGGAAACCGGGCGGGGCGGATACGTCTCGCTCTGGGGCCGCGGCGCCGTGACCCGTTTCGACGGACGCGAGGGCAGCCTCACGCTGGACGGCGAGGTCGCGAGCGCCATGGCCGGCGTCGACTGGGCGCATGAAAACTGGACCGCCGGACTGATCGTCTCGCGCAGCGTCGCCGAGGGCGGCTATACCGGCCACAGCGGCGGACGGGTCGAGGCGACGCTGACCGGCCTCTACCCGTGGGGACGGATCGCGCTCTCCGACCGGGTGGACGGATGGGGTGCCGCCGGCTACGGCACGGGCGAGCTCTCCGTGACGCCCAGGAAGCCGGGAACGGCCGAGGATGCCGCGACGGTGCGCACCGATCTGGACCTGCGGATGGCGGCGGCCGGGCTGCGCGGCGACCTGGTGGACGGCGGCGGGGACGGCCTCACGCTCACCGCCAAGACCGACGCGTCGATCGTGGAGACGGCGTCCGACGCGGCGCGCGGACCGGGCGGCGGCAGCCTGGCCGCGGCCAGTGCCTCGGTCACCCGGCTGCGGCTCGGCCTGGAAGGGTCTCGACCGATTCCGCTGGGCGGCGGCGAGGCCCTGATACCGTCCGCCGAGATCGGCGCGCGCCACGACGGCGGCGACGCCGAGACCGGCTTCGGCGTCGATTTGGGCGGCGGGCTCGCCTGGACCGCGCCGGGCCGCGGCCTGCGGATCGAGCTGCGCGGGCGCGGCCTGCTCGCCCACGAGGAGAGGGGCTTCCGCGAACGCGGCTTCTCCGGCTCGCTCGCCTGGGACCCGGCGCCGTCGTCGGAGAGCGGACCGAAGGCGACGGTCGCCCAGACGGTCGGCGGCCCGGCCTCCGGCGGCGCCGATACCCTGCTCGCGCGCGGCACCCTGGCGGGGCTCGGGGCGAGTCCCGGCGCCGACGGCGGCGGCGATCTTGGGACCCGCAGGCTGGAAGCGAAGTTCGGGTACGGTTTCGCGACCCGGGGCGGCCGGTTCGCCTCGGTCCCCGAGATCGGCCTCGGCCTGTCCGACTCCGGCCGCGACTTCAGCTTGGGCTGGCGCCTGGTGCCCGATGGGGCCGGCGGCCCGGGCACGTTCCAATTGTCGGCGGAGGCGCGCCGGCATGAGACCGATGGCGGCGACCGCCCGCCCGAGCACAGCATCGGGCTCAGGCTCTCGGCGCGCTGGTAGCGGCACGGGGAGCGCCGGACCGGTTTTGCCATTGACAGGAGCTATAGCTGGGACGAACCTCGGAGGCGGCGCGCGGCGACGGGTTCCGAACGATGGAGCTGAGGCAGCTTCGCTATTTCTGCAGGGTGGCCGAGCACCGCAGCTTCACCGCCGCGGCGCGGGCGCTCAACGTCTCGCAGCCGACGCTCGGTGTGCAGGTCAGGAAGCTCGAGGAAGAGCTCGGCCTCCTTCTCTTCCGGCGTCATTCGCGCGGCGTGGAGCTGACCGAGGCGGGCTCGATCTACTTCTCGCAGATCGAGAACGTGCTGCGGCGTCTCGAGGTCGCCGGGCAGTCGGTCGATCACCTGCGGACCGCGCCGCGGCAAGCGCTCAGGATCGGCGTCATCCCGTCGATCGGCATCGCCGTGATGTCGACCGTGCTGGAAGCCGCGGAATCGCTGGTTCCCGATCTCGAAATCTC